>CAZHTQ010000001.1:0-38928 GCA_964535375.1 uncultured Candidatus Saccharibacteria bacterium
GGCGGAGAATTTTTGGAACAAAGTGGTGATTGTGTGTGGTGGAGGGTATACCCTGAAAATGGAAGACAAGGTGGCTGAGACTAAGCAAATTCGCGATATTTCGGGCAAGCGAATGGATCGCAGGAATCGTCGCGATCGCGTGAAGGCTGATGTAGCGCCTAAAGAATTTGACGAAATCACCATCGCGGTAGATCGCGTGTCGCGTACCGTGGCTGGTGGTCGCCGCATGCGGTTTAAAGCGCTCGTAGCGATTGGTAACCACAAGAATAAGGTGGGGATTGGTGTAGCCAAAGGTAACGATGTGACAACTGCAGTAAGTAAGGCTACTCGCAAAGCTAAGAAATCAATGATTACATTTAGTATGGATGGCGAAACTATTTGCCATGAAACCCGCACCAAGATTACCGGTGCAGATGTACTGATGAAACCAGCAGCGCCAGGTACTGGTATTATCGCTGGTGGTACAGTACGTTCGATCATGGGCCTTACTGGTGTAAAGAACTTGATTTCGAAGTCGCTCGGTAGTACTAATAAGGTGAATATCGCCTATGCGGTGATTGAAGGGCTTCGCTCGCAAGTGCCGCGCAGTGAGTGGATTTCGAACGCAGATCGCAAGGCTGAGCTTAAGGCTGCTGAGGAAAAAGCAGAGAAAGCCGCCAAGGCAGAAGCTGCTCGTGCCATCATGAAAGAGATGGACGCGAAGAAGCCAGTTCGTAAGACTGCGAAGGCCACCGATGCTAAGCCAGCCGCCAAGAAGGCTGCTCCGAAGAAGGAGGATAAGTAATGAAATACAATGATTTGGTAGTTGAGAAGAATACTCGCCCTGCGCGTAAGGGTCGTGGTATTTCGGCTGGTCAGGGTAAAACTGCTGGCCGTGGTACTAAGGGCCAAAAAGCTCGTACAGGGCATCGCAAGATGCCGGCCGGCTTTATGGGCGGTCAGCGTGCGATTATGCAGGCTGTACCAAAGCTCAAAGGTTTTAAGAGTTTTCACGCTAAGGCTGAGGTAGTGTATACCGATCGCCTAAACGACCTAAGCGGTAAGGTTGATAACATTGCGCTGGCGGATGCGGCATTAATATCTAGCCCATACGTAAAGGTTAAAGTAATCACCCGCGGTGAACTTACGGCAAAAATCGATCTAGAAACGCAGTTTGCTTCAAAAACTGCCGTCGAAGCGATTAAAAAGGCCGGTGGAAGTTTTAAGAAGGTCGCGATTCTTCAAAAACCCGCAAAAGAAGCTGAAAAATAGCTTAAAATAACAAAAATCCCCCGTGTCCTGGGGGATTTTTGTGCTATAATGGATAGAATAAACGGAGTGTATATGGAAGAAAAAGAGTTGAAAACAAGTGTGAAGCAGCGAATTGGGATTATTGCGATAGCAGTAATTATGCTAGGGTCGATAATAGCCGGGTATGCAGCCATTGTGATAAATGGCAATAAGAAGGCAGATGTAGCGAGCGATGGTTCAATTACAGATGAAAAATTACTGAAATACGAAACAGAATATACCGATAAGTTGATGGAATTTCAGGCAGCCACAGCGAGCGATTATGATAAGTATGCGAATTATCTTGGACAAATTGCTGCTTACGATGAAACGGCAGCGAATGACGGCGGGATTACTACTGTGGACATGACGATAGGTGACGGGCGTGAGCTTACTAATGGTGATACGAATTATCTAGCTTACTATGCTGGATGGTGTGCAGATGGCACGGTTTTTGATTCGTCGCTAGATGACGCAGTAAAACCAACAGCGTTTGCGAAAGCTCTCAATGCTTCGCTCGGAATGATTGACGGGTGGAACACTGGAGTAGTAGGCATGAAACTCGGTGGGGTGCGCGTGATTACGATACCTGGCGAGCAGGCATATGGCGACAAAATGGAAATTTGTGGTGGTTATAACAAACCGCTCAAATTCTTGGTGATGGCAGTGGCAAATGAAGACCCGCTCAAGACTTTGGCAAATCAACTAGACACGGCGTATCTCAAAGTACAATACGGACGTTATGGGATCGATTACGAAAGTCTGTAAAAAGTTGCAAAAAACACTTGCATTTTGAAAATGGTAGTGGTATCATAGAAATATGAAGGTAAAACAAACAATAGTAACAACAGGTATGGTGGTCGGGAGTTTGGCTATGGTTGGGGGGTTTGTTGCGAGCGGGGAGTTTTACAATGGGGCTTACGCTAATGTAAGTTATCAAGACGAGGTGGAAGTAGACTTTACGTTTACGCCATCGATGGGGGTGTCTTTTACGGAGGGGGATTTAAATATAGGTGAGGTGGTGCCGGGGAGTGCGAGAACTTCGGCAATGACCGTGACCGTGAGTACTAATAGCTTTTATGGCTACACTTTGCAAGCGACCGTGGGCAATGAAAGTACCTACAATACATCTTCGCTTGTAAATGCCGAGGCAAATAATGCAGCGATTGAAATCATGACTACAACTGGAGCCTTGCCAACGAGCGGGTCGACAAGTCGCTGGGGGTACAAGAGTGGTACTGCTAATGATGTGGACCAGTATTCGGCTTTGCCGCTTTATAGTACTACTGGCGTAACGCTTAACAAGACTACCGACATGAGTGGCACTGCTGCTAGTGGATATACCGGCACCAATGCAACTCAGTTTGAAATTGGTGCATATGTAGGTGATAGCCAGGTGGCGGGTGACTACAAGAACGTAGTTAACTTTACTGCTACAGCCAATGTAGATACTACGAGTCAAGATAATCAGCAAGCAAATCCATAATTATATAAAGTTTTACCTTAACTACCACCTGCGGGTGGTAGTTTCTTGTGTTATAATAGCTATATGAATAAGACGTTTTTCTTTTACGATCTTGAAACGAGCGGGCTTAAACAGCGCGAGGATCGCATTATGCAATTTGCGGGGCAGCGTACTGACATGGAGTTAAATCCGATAGGCGAACCGGTAAATATTCTGGTGAAAATGACGGAAGATGCGCTGCCTAGCCCGTGGGCGATTGCGGTGACTAAAATCACGCCGCAGCAAACTTTGGCGGATGGAATAATCGAGCCAGAGTTTTGTCGGGTGGCGACGGAAGAGATTTTTGTGCCGGGGACGGTGGCGGTGGGATACAATACGGTGCGGTTTGATGATGAATTTATGCGGGCGACATTGTGGCGGAATTTTTATGATCCGTATGAGTGGGAATGGAAGGATGAGCGTAGTCGCTGGGACATGCTAGACGTGGTGCGGCTCACGAGAGTACTCCGGCCAGAGGGGATAGAATGGCCATATACGGACGATGGTAAGCCGACTAATCGTTTGGAATTGTTGACAAAACTTAATGGGTTGGAGCATAAACACGCGCATGATGCATTGTCGGACGTGTATGCGACGATTGCGGTGGCAAAAATGATTCGTGAAAAACAGCCGGACCTTTTCAACTATTTATTTAAGATGCGAGATAAGCGCGCGGTAATGAAACTAGTGAATCTTGAAAATCCGCAGCCTTTCGTATATGCGAGTGGGAGATACTTAGCGGAGCACAATAAAACTACGGTGGCGTTTCCGCTGGCGCCGGGTAGGAACGGTAATGTGCTAGTGTATGATTTGAGATATAGTAACTCTCTAGAATACCCGATCGTGAAGGAGCTGTGCTATAATAAATGCCCGGCGGTAGCACCAATGGCGGTACTTGACAAAGATGATGGTTGGGCGAAGATCGGAATGTCTCGCGAAGGTGTTGAACGGAATTTGGCGGCGCTACTTAAGCATCCAGAATTTGCCGAGCAGGTCAGGACGGAATACGAAAATCGTCCGGAGTTTCCACCGGCGGTTGAACCGGAGCAAGCTTTGTATGACGGGTTTCTTGGCAATACTGATAGAATAAAAGTGGCGGCAGTGCGTAATGCGGACGTAACGCGGCTGGCAGATTTTCATCCGGATTTTGCCGACGCTAGGCTGTCAGAACTATTGCTGCACTACAAAGGGCGGAATTATCCAGAGACTTTAAGCGAGACCGAAATGCAAAAGTGGGAAGATTATCGGCGGGAGCGGCTTGCACGGCAGGCGGCGAAATTTATGGCAGAGCTACCCAAGGTGTATGCGAAGGACGCGTTTGTGGGCGAAGAATTGAAGTTGTATTTCGAATCGCTTATGCTATAATAATATATATGGATAATAATAAAATCATGATTGTGGGTACTGGCAATGTGGGGGCGAGTATTGCTTTTGCACTCATGAATCAACGTACTGCGGTAAATGAGGTGATTTTGACAGACATCATCGCGAAAGATGCCGAGGGCGAGGCGATGGACCTTGCAGACGCGCTAGCGGTGGCGCCAAGTTATGTAAAAGTACGTAATGGTACGTATAAAGATGCGCATGACTGTGACGTGGTGGTGATTACGGCTGGGGCAGCACAAAAACCCGGCGAAACTAGATTGCACCTACTTCGTAAAAACGTGAATATCTTGCAGGGCATGATAGAACAGATAATGGCTAGCGGATTTAATGGGATATTTTTGGTGATTACTAATCCGATGGATGTGCTGACGTATTATACGTGGAAGTTTTCGGGGTTGCCGGCCGAGAAAGTGATAGGATCTGGTACGGTGCTTGATTCGGCGAGGCTCAGGACGAGGATCGCGTCGTATCTCAATGTGAATCCTAAATCTGTGCATGCGTATCAGGTCGGGGAACATGGCGACTCGGAAGTATCTTTGTGGTCACTCGCAGATATGGGTGGCATGAAGATATCCGATATGCTTTCCAGTGACGTGATGCAAGATATTTCGGAATTTGTGCGACACGAAGCGTATGATATTATAGAGAAAAAAGGTGCGACTTACTATGGCATTGCGATGTGTGTGGTGCAAATATTAAATTCGATATTGAACGACGAGATGCGTGTACTATCGGTTTCGTCGTACGATAATTTTTCGGGAACGTCGTTTGGCTGGCCAAGCGTGGTGGGGCGAGAAGGTGTAGTACGGCGGCTTGACGTAAAAATATCTGAGCAAGAAGGAATAGAGTTACAAAAATCGATTAATGTTTTAAGGGATGCTATAAATAAAGTGAAACTGTGATATAATGAAGATATGAGGAAAATAGGTCTATCTTTATATTATAGCACACTTTTCATTATTTGTCAATGTCTGGCGGCTTTTGTGGGAGCAGCTGGTGCGAATGCGGCGGGAGTAAATGATTTTTATTTTGATGATTTTACGGGGGATTATTATTTGACGAAGGATGCGGAGGGGGTGAGCCATCTAAAGGTGAAGGAAAGTGTGACGGCGGTATTTCCGGAGTATAAGCAAAACAAGGGGATTTGCCGACAGATACCGTTTACAAACCAGGGTGGCGAGAATATTACCTTGCCGAGTCTCACGCGGGCGAATTTGACTGTGACCAGAAATGGAGCAGCTGAGCCAATTTACAGTATTGAAAAGAGCGGTAATTTTTATAATGTATGTACCGGTACGGAAGAATACGTGTTGGGGCGGCAGACTTATACTTTTGAATATGAGTTTGAAAAGGTAGTGACGCAATTTGATGGGTACCAAGAATTGTACTGGGATACCAATGGTAATGGTGCAACTCAGAAGTTTAATTCAGTAACGGCGCGGGTGCATTTTGCAAAAGATGTGGCGGCGGCATATAGTGGCAAAACGTGGTGTTATGTGGGGGCGTATGGTGAGAGCGGGCAAGATAGATGTGAGATTAGTAAACTTGACGATGGTGTGCAGTACACGGCGGAGAATTTGAAGGCCTATGAAAATTTGACCTTTGACGTGGAACTAAAAGACGGTAGCTTTGTGGTGCCGGCGCCGGCCAAGGACTATACATTGGTATGGATAATGGTGGGGGCTGGCATACTGCTTGTAGTGTTAATTGTGGCGTTTCCGTTAAGATCATATTTGAAGACAAAGGAAAAAAGAGAGTATTACAAGCGGTATTTTGTAAAGCCTGAATATCAGCCGGCGCGGGAGTATACGGTAGCGGAAATGGCGGAAGTGTACCTGGGTAAGAAAAAAGAGCCTAAGGTAGCGGTGATGCTAGATATGATCGTGAAAAAGCAGCTTGAAATAATTAAAACTGGTGACTCAAAACGTAATGGGTGGAAGGTGAAAGTGCTGTCGCTTGCTGATATGAGCGATGAGGGGTTGACATTGCTTACGATACTTAATAACGGCGTAACGCCAGAGCTTAATGATGAGATAGAAATTAAAACGCGTACGGCAACTAGTAGGCTGGTGAATCTTGCGGCGCAGTATGAGAAAGATTTGAATGCAGCGCTGGTGAAGGATGGGCTGTTTGAGTCCGGCAAGAAAGGCTTACTAAGCAGCGGTAGTGCAACCATTGTGGCGATAATGATTGCGGTGGTGTTTATGATAGTGGTGATACCAAATGTGTTGAGTGAGGCCAGCAATATTGTGAGCGACGTAGTGAGCCAAAACCATATGGTGGGGAACCGAGTGTTTGTTCCGGTGATGATGGGGATGGTAGTGGTGGCGATGATAGTGTGGTCGGTACTAAGCAGACAGTCGAAACGCTATGCAGTGAGGACGATGAAGGGACTAGAGATGTCACGTTATATGGATGGGCTGGAACTATATATAAGGATGGCAGAGGCGGATAGATTGAAGTTTATGCAGAGCGTAAATGGGGCCGACACTTCGCCTACTGGGATTGTGCATTTGTACGAGAAGTTACTTCCTTACGCGGCGTTACTCGGGCTAGAGGAAAGTTGGATGAAAGAGCTTGAAAAATACTATAAACTAGACGAAAGATTGGAGCCGGATTGGTATCATAGGGGGATTAGGATGCATGATATGTATTACATGTCGACTTTGGCGTCAAATACGGTGCGCACATCTACGACGATGGTATCGAGCGGTGGGTCATCTTCGTCGAGTTTCTCTGGTGGTGGAGGTGGAGGATTCTCCGGCGGTGGCGGCGGAGGAGGGGGATTTTCGGGACGCTAACTACTCAAACTCTTTTCCGGAGGAAAAGAGTTTGGCAGAAAAGGCCAGTGTGAGGCATGAAACGGAAGTGAATTCCGTTTCATGCCTGGTTTTATATTGGGATTTATGTTATAATATATAGTAGTAGAGTAATATAAAGGAACTCAAATGGATCCAAACAACAACACAATACCAACAGCGCCGGAGATGCCGGAAATGCCGGAGGCGCCAGTAATAATGCCTTCGTCGGATACTTCAACTATGCAGGTACCCGAAATTCCGACGATGACGATGCCAACTATACCAGTAGCACCGACGGAACCAGCAGCGCCGATGGGGCCAGTTACATCGGCAGAGCCAATTACACCAATGGAACCGATTGCGACGATGGAATTCGCCAATCCGGTGCAGCCCGCGGCTCCAGCGGCACCAGTGTTTAATCCAGCTACGATGGCGACGCCGGCAGTAGGAACTAGTCTTAGTGCGACCGATCCGCTGACTATGCCTGAGGGGCCAAAAGCGCCAGACCCAATTGAAGAAGAGCTCAAAATGCCGCTTAAGGCTGCAGGGCCGGTACCTGGTTCTATCGGCAGCTCAGTTTCTATGACGGCTGACGGCCAAATTGAAGCCACGCAAAAGTCCAATAATCCATTTGCCAATCTTGGTGCAAAGAAGGATACACCGAGCGTAGCATTTAACGATCCAGCGATGCAAACTGCTTCGCCGATGGCGACACCTGCGGCTAAGCCCGCCAAGAAAAAGAGCAGCAAAACATCCATGATTTTGATAGGCGTGCTGGGTGCGATGATAATTATTGCACTGGTAGTGGTGCTTGTAATGCAGATGAAATAATCAAAAAAGCAACCTGGCACGTGCAGGTTGCTTTTTTGGGTAAAGTATTGTAGAATATATTTATGGAAAATATTTATCTGACTACGGCAATTCCTTATGTAAATGGTGCACCGCATATTGGGCATGCGATGGATTATTGTTTGGCGGACGTGTGTGCACGGTACAATAAAATGCGGGGAAATAATGTGCGCTTGCAGGCAGGGACGGACGAACATGGCAATAAGATTTTTCAAAAAGCTAAAGAGCTGGGCATTCCGACGGCGGAGTACGTAAAAGAAAACTCGGATAAATTCAAGGAGTTTATTCATGCACTAGGTGTGGAATATACGGATTTTGTGCGTACGACAGATGCGGATCACGAACATCGGGTGCAAGAAATATGGAGAAAACTATCAAACCATATATATATGAACAAATATGAAGGGTGGTATTGTTCAGGATGTGAAAGGTTTGTGACCGACAAAGAGTGTGAAGAAAACCACGGGGTGTGTCCCGATCATCAAAAACCATATGAAAAACTGGCAGAGGAAAATTATTATTTTAGAATTGCAGATTTCAAAGATCAAATTATTAAAGCGATAGAAACCGATGAAATGCGGATTTTGCCGGAGTTTCGCAAAAAAGAGATACTGAAGCTAATTGAAGATTCTCCGGATGTGTCGGTGTCACGACCAACGTCACAGCTGACCTGGGGAGTGCCGGTACCGGATGACGACACGCAGGTAATGTATGTATGGGTAGACGCATTGTCTAATTATATTACGGTGCTTGGCTATCCAGATAAAGACATTAGTGAGTGGTGGCCAGCGACGGCGCAGTTCGTGGGCAAAGATATCTTGAGATTTCATGCGATTATTTGGCCGGCGATGCTACTGGGGCTAGGGTTGCCATTACCCAAGACAATAACGACGCACGGATTTATTCTGGCCGATGGACAAAAAATGTCAAAGTCAATCGGTAATGTAGTAGACCCAATGGACGTAATAAAAAAGCACGGTATCGATGCGTTCCGCTATTATTTCCTCAGACATGCGGATACTTTTGCGGATGCGGATTTTACCTGGGATAAGTTTGAAGAAGCATACAATAATGAACTTGCTAACGATCTTGGTAATTTGGTACAGCGACTAGCTACGCTGGCTAAGAAAAATAGTTTTACATTGCAAAAAGAAGTGCATACAGAATTGCCGGAAGAATATATGGTATTTATGGACAGTTACGAGTATTCAAAAGCCTTTGACTTTGCGTGGGGAGCGGTACAGGCGCTCAATCGTCAAATAGATGAAGAAAAGCCCTGGATGCTGGCAAAAAATGGCGAAATAGAAAAGCTGAACGCATGTCTAGAAAATTTGGTATGCGGTATGCTCGGGGCCAATGAAATGCTAAGACCTTTCTTGCCGGGTACTACGGAGAAAATCGCGGCGATATTTACGAATCCGATAGAACCGCCAAGAGAGCCACTGTTTCCCAAGCAATAAAAAATAACCCCATAACGGGGTTATTTTTTATTCTTCGGCGGAGAGTCTACCCATGAAATCGGATAGGTAGAAACCGCAAATACCACCAATCATCGGGAATAGTGCGTAAACTGCGAGTGCCTGACCGACGCCACCAATGATTTCGCCAAAGTTTTCGCCAGCGGTTGGGAAAATTTGGTACATGAG
Source organism: uncultured Candidatus Saccharibacteria bacterium (assembly GCA_964535375.1). GTDB lineage: Bacteria > Patescibacteriota > Saccharimonadia > Saccharimonadales > Saccharimonadaceae > Nanosyncoccus. The sequence continues at coordinate 9,456 of CAZHTQ010000001.1, forward strand.
AGCTGCGGCTGGGTTGAAGATAAAGTTGCTGGAGAGCCCAAAGAAGGCTGCTGATACAACATAACCTGAAACTACGGCGAGAGCCATACCACCTGCTACGGTTGCAGCAAAGGTGAAGATGCTGCGCTTGTATTTGAGGGCGCGTGCGAAGAAGAACGCGATAATGACACCACCAAGTAGTTCAACTAATGCAACGATAAAGAACTTACCATCAGCAATGGCGGCCATAGAAGGTACATCGTAGGCGGTTTCGCCACCAGCAAGGTGGAACGAATTGAAGATGAGCCAACCTAGCCAAGCACCGATGATTTCGGCGATGATGTACATGACGCCACGAATGACGGACATGCGGCGAGAAGCCATCATACCGGCAGTGACGAGTGGGTTGAGGCAGGCGCCAGAAAATGCATAGACCGCAACCAAGATTGCGATAATCGCAAATGAATAGGTAGCGAGGCTTGCAATGCCCATGAGTGACAAGCAGAACAAGAGCAAGGTGAGAAATGCAGTGCCGATAATCTCACCGAGTAATGCGCCGTAGAATTTGTGACTCTTGAAAACAGTTAGGATGCTTTCTTTTTCGGTGTATTTCTTAGCAAAGAAACCTTTGAAGCAAGATTTTGGCGCTGTAACGGTGGTCTCTGCTGGAGTTGATTTTTCAGTTTTTTCTAGTTTTTCTTCCTTTTCTTCTTTCACTTCTTCTGTTACCTCTGTTTTAGTAATAGGAGCCTCGGACACTGGTTTCTCAACAGTCTTCGCGGCAGTTTTCGGTTTGGTCGTGGTCTTAGCCTTTGCAGACTTTGATGCCGACTTTGGCTTCTTTGTTGCCATTATTCCTCCTTTATTTGATATTAGATATATTATATCACAGTTTTTGTGTGTTATAATAAAAAAGTTAGTTAAAAAAGGATTATTTATGGCAATAATGGTAAGCAAAGAAGATGATTTGAACCAAGAACTTACGGAGCGTATAAACGCGGATCTTCGCGAGAAAATGAATGGTAAAAGTAAACAAGAAAATTTGCAAAAAGACCCGGATTTTACGGAAGATAGTGAATATGTAAAGGATTTTAAGAAGACCGGTAAGTTTGCCTGGATATGGATAGTGGTGGGGATAGTAGCAGTGACGGCATTAATAATTGTGGGTATTAATAATCATTAGTGCTATAATATATATATGGCAGGTACACTGGCGAGTGTTGAAAAGGCTGCTTTGGCGGCAAAAAGTGCTGGACTATATACTGGGTCCGGCAAGGACGCTGATGGCGGTAAAAAGAAATCTAGCTTTGGTAAAAAGACGGCTGGGGTTACGATTGTTTTCTTGCTACTCGTAGCGCTGGTAGGGGTAGTAATTATGACGCCAGTGTTTTTGATTGGAACGTTGGGATATGGGCTAAAAAGGCCGTTTGACGAAACGCTTGCAGTTGTAAAAGATGTCGCGGGATATGTCGTGAAAAACTGGTTGGCGGAAGGAAAAATCCCGGATGGACTTGCGGAAGAATTGTTGGCGCAGGGTGTGGAAGTAGGGCAAGTAACTGTGGCTGGAGAATTTGTAAGGACTAATAGATATGTTGCCGAGCTTAATAATAGTGAGGTTGCTGCAACAGGTGCATATTATAATAGCGGCGCAAATGGCGAGCTGGTGGTCAGATTTAATGACGAGATTATTACGCCTGATAATTTTATTGCAAAGCTTGATGAGTCACCAAGCTTTTATGCGGCATATTCGGATGCGGTAGATATTTCGTCGCGATATTATTATAGTGATGAAGTGAATCAAGTGTATCGTGAAATGGGCATCAACCGTAATGCTTTTGCGACTTGGGAGTCTACCGGTGATGCTGAAGCGGACCAAAAAAGTTTTAATGAAATACTTGCGAAGAATCTAGATAGTGGATATGATTTAAATACGGCCGGTAAATACAAAAAATGGAATTGGGGATGCATAAAATATGACAGCGAGGGGAATTGTGAGACGGAAGGTTGGGTTGACTTTGACTGGGTGCCATGGGATATAACTTCGACTGGTAGTAGTTATGATGTTGCAAGTGCATTAACAAGTAAGGTTGCCGCATCATCTCGCCTTGATAGCGAAAATGGAACAACGGCAAATCAAAATGCTGCAGAATTTTTGAATTCGACAGTGTCCCAGAGTGAGCCGTATCAGGCGGCAAATGTGTATGTAACAATTATGAGTGCAATCGAAAGAGCACAAGTGGGTGATGGTGGACCGGTTAATGAACTAATGAACGTACTATCTACTCCCGCGGAGATTACTTATGTAGACATGAATACTGGAGAGAAAAAAACTGAAAACAAGTCGATTTTACAAAATCAGAATTTTACTGCGGTAGTGGGCAGGGGTAGTTTTTCGCAAGAAGAAGCACAGAATTTTTCTCGTGACAGAATTTTATATGCGACAGGCGAGGTGAGCGGAATAGCGATTCGTGATAATATTGTATCTTCGGCTGGTAAGAAAAATGAAGGGTTGGGGTTTCGGATGGATAATGATTATGCCGTTAGAACTGACAAGAATGACCCTGCGATAAGACCGGCGGATGCAAGTATAGTTGCCAATGATAAGTCATCGGATGCGGTGAGAATTGGTATGGTAGAAAAGAATTCGGCACAATTCCAGACTATTGTGGGAGCGAATCGGGCAATTGAAGGAATGCTGTTTGTGGATGACGAGCTCAACAGACGAGTGCTTAGCGCTTTAACTGTAGATGCAAATGCAAAAAGTGAATATCAACAGGCAGTGAAAGTGGCGATGGAACGAGAGATAAAAGCAGAACGCGCAACAAAAAGTCCGTTTGATATTTCGTCGCCCAATACTTTTATGGGGAATTTGGTGCGAAAATATGCAAGTGTTGTGCTGACAAAATATAACACCGGCGACAATATATTGAGTAATATTATAGGTGTAACATCTGGTTTGGCACAAATGGGGATAAAATCCGTTACGGGTAGTGCGATGGCGGACAATGAGTATGACAGCATAACTACGCTGACTGGCAAATGTGCAACACCTGGCGTGGCAGCTGGTGTCGTGGGGGATCCGTATTGTTCGAATGATACGGCTTTGGTGCTAAAATACAAGGATTATTCGGATGCGCAGTTTAAGGCAGAACTAGGTGTCGATACATTCGATGCGGAAGGCGAAATTAATCCAACTAGTGGGTTAGGACAACAGATACAACTATGGATGGGGCGCAAAACCACGGTGGGTACCCGTGATGCTAGTGTGTGCGCTACGAAAAAGGCTATAGATCAGCAAATTGCGAGCGAGAATGCCTCGATATTTCAAAAGATTGCAGATTTTTTGAAGAAGGTTGTGGCAGCGGTGAGGGGTGCGGATAGTCTTGAAGCAGAGTGCGGATTGAATTTATCTGCTGGGTCGGATGAGGAAAATACGGAGGTGAATATAGAGGATCAGGAGGCGCTTCTTAGGGTATACAATGGTGCTGAATACGCGAGCAGTGCTGCCAACGAGAATCGCGAAAAGGCGGAACTTTATGCGGCGTATATTATGCATGATCAAATATCGTCGTGGCTGGAAGACAAGGAGAGTAAGACTACGGCATTTCGTAAAAAATACACGCTAGATTATATGGATACGGTGAGTGGCGACGAGATAGCTACTACTGAATAGCCACTATATAATATATAGTGAAAAAATAGCGATTTTTTGGTATAATATAAGTATATGGAAGAGTTGGAGAAGTTAAAACAAAGTCTGAAGGCTCTCAATGCGGAATATGCAAAAATACGGGAGGTGCCGGCAGAGAAGCGAGGCGAGTTTGGGCGTGAGCTTAATGCGAAGAAAATGGCAATACTTGAGCAGATTCGCGAGGCAGAGGAAGCGGCGCTAGATGTAGCGGTGGAGCCGCTTGATATTACGGCGCCGTGCGGCGTAAATCAGCCTTTGCCAGAGGTGTATCCGGTATTTCAAGGGTCTACGCACCCGCTGATGAGCGAGCTTGACACGGTAGTATCGATATATCAGCTGATGGGGTTTGATGTGGTGGAATCTAGGCAACTAGATGATGAATATCATATGTTTGATTCGCTTAATTTTGCAAAAGAGCATCCGGCGCGTGACGGATACGATACGTTTAGAACTGAAGAGGGGTTGATTCCGCCAGCACACACTTCTACTATGCAGCATCGGGTACTTAAAATGTACAAAGATAATTTGAAGCAGGGGAAAGAAATAGCCGTAGTGGTGCCAGGGCGAGTGTATCGCAACGAAGATGTGGATGCAACTCACGAACATACTTTTTATCAATGTGAGGGGGTGTATGTATCGGAAACATGTACGCTTGGTGATATGTTGGGAATACTTAGAGAGTTTTTTGAAAAGTATTATGAGCAGAAACTAAATATCAGGACGCAGCCTGGATACTTTCCGTTTACAGAACCAAGTCTGGAGTTTTTGATTGAGAGACCAAAGGCGCTTGGTGGTAAGAAGGGCGATTATCTTGAGATGTTGGGGTGCGGTATGATTCACCCTAATGTATTAAAGATGGCGGGAATTGATCCGGAACGATACCATGGATTTGCATGGGGTGGCGGAATTGATCGCTTGGTGATGCTAAAATATGGACTGATGGATGTGCGTAATTTTGAGGGTGGTAATCTTAATTTCTTGAGGGAGTTTTAAATGAGAATCTCACTAAATTGGCTAAAAAAATATGTAAACATAAACGTAACGAATGATGAATTAATACGGTTGATCGGTGCGCGGCTAGTGGAAGTGGAGGGTGTAATTGACGAAACACACAAGTACGATAAAATATATGTAGTGCGGGTGGCAAGTGCCGAAAAAATCCCTGATACACATCTTACACTTTGTAAGATTGATGCAGGCGAGGCTCCAAGAGATTTGAAGAATGTGGAGTGCGACGAAAACGGTTTTGTGCAAGTAATGTGCGGCGCGCCAAATGTGCGGGTAGGAATGTACGCAGCATGGATTGCGCCGGGGGCGGTAGTGCCAGCATCGGTACACGAAGATGCACCGTTTGTAATTGGCAAGCGCAAAATGCTTGGTAAGTATGATTCTTATGGCATGCTGGCGGGGGCGGATGAATTGGACTTTGGTGATGACCATATTGGTATAGCCGAAATAGATCCGGACGAAGCGGAGTCGGGACAGGCTATTGCGGAGGTTTTTGAGCTTGATGACTTGATTCTTGAGATTGAGAATAAGTCGCTTACGCATAGACCTGACTGTTTTGGGATAATAGGATTTGCGCGAGAAGTAGCCGGGATACTCGGTGAGAAGTTTGACACGCCGATGGTACAAGATAATTTTAAGATAGACAACGAAATAAAAATCGAAATAGCGGATGCTCAGATTTGCCCGCGTTATGTGGCAATGGTATTTGAAAAGCATGGTGAGTTAAAAAAGAAATATTTAACCTGGCAGGATACCATCTTGGCAAAGTCTGGAATGCGACCGGTAGATAGAGTTGTGGATGCAACAAATTATCTTATGCTACTTACGGGGCAACCGTTACATGCTTTTGATTATGATAAATTTGTAGCAGTGGGTGGCGGGGGTAATCCGAAAATAATTGTGCGGCTGGCACGAGATGGTGAAAGGCTGACTCTACTTGATGGTAAGGAAGTGGAACTTTGTCAAGACGATATTGTAATTACGTCAAATGATGTGCCAGTGGCGCTGGCTGGTGCGATGGGCGGTGCGGCGACGGCAATTGATGAGAACACGCGCAATATTATCCTTGAGTCGGCGACGTTTAGTTTGTATGATTTGCGGAAGACGCAGATGGCGCATGGGATTTTTTCGGAGGCGATCACGAGGTTTACTAAGGGGCAGCCGCCATATCAATGCATGATGGTGGCAGGTGAGTTTGCCGGTATGGTAATAGACGGTTTCAAGATAAAGACGATTTCCGACAAATACTTGTTGCGTGAAAAAGAAATAATCGTAAAAGTGACCGTGGGCGACATAAATGAGTTGATGGGCACTAATTATGACGAAAAGATGATCGTGCGAACATTGGAAAATGTCGGGTTTACAGTAAAAAATAGGCATGGCAATATGGAAGTGCGTGTGCCGGCATGGCGGACAGATATTCACATTAAGGAAGATATTATCGAGGAGGTGGGGCGACTAAATGGCTACGATAATATTGTACCGACGTTGCCACACCACAAAACTGCTGGGCGCAATGCATTGTGGGAGCTTAAAACCACTGTGCGTAACACTTTGAAGAGTTACGGTGCCAATGAATTACTTACGTATAGTTTTGTGAGCGAAAAGCTACTTAAGAAAGCTGGACTTGAGACAACAAACTCATATAAAATTGTGAATTCGATTTCGCCAGAACTTCAGTATGTGCGGCAATCGATAGTGCCGAGTTTGCTAGAAAAAGCATATATGAACCAAAAATTACCAGTAGACAAATTCGCGATTTTTGAGATAAACAAGGTATATCAAAAGGAATGGGGGATGGATGCGGAAAACGTACCGGTTGAAAAGATGCGGCTGGGGTTTGTAATTGCCGAACGTAAGGGTACTGGAGATGCGTACTATGCGGCAAAGAATTATGCGGTAAAATTATTGGAAGAGTTGAATATCCTAGTGAAGTTTTTGCCGCTTAAATCTAAGGAAGCCTTAGCGTTGCCATTTGAACCCAAACGTGCGGCGGAAATATGGGTGGATGATACTTGTATTGGCGTAGTGGGTGAGTTTAAAAATTCGGTGAAGCGTAATTTTAAGTTAGCGGATTATTTAGCGGGATTTGAAATCGACATGATGGAAATGTTACGACTTAGTGGCAAAAAAGTAGTAAGTGGTAATTTTACGATTCGCGACAAGCAGGATATTACGATCACGACAACCAAGGATTATGCGGATGTGTATGATGAACTTTTGGCTAAATACCCCGATGCAGATATTTTGCCGGTAGGTATTTATCGGCCGAAGGGAGTGAGAGAAAAAAATGTGACATTTCATTTAGAGTTTCGTTAAAACTTATGCTATAATGGTATTATGATTTTGCTGGACTCAGTCACAAAAACTTATGCGGGCGATAAGGAGCCGGCACTTGATAATGTGTCGCTGCATATTGAGCCGAATGAGTTTGTGTTTCTCGTTGGTAAGTCGGGGGCTGGTAAGTCAACACTTATGAAAATGATTACCAAGGAGGAGACGCCAGATTCTGGCAAGATTGTGATTGGCGGGATAGATCTTGACTATGTGAAAAAGCGGCATATACCTGGGTATCGCAGGCGGTTAGGGGTAGTGTTCCAGGATTTCAAATTGCTGCCAAGACGCACGGTGTATGAAAACGTAGCATTTGCTCTAGAAATTGCAGGTATGAGTGGAAAGGAAATCCGCAAAACTGTGCCGAAGGTGCTAGAGCTAGTAGATCTTTTGGATCAATCAAAAAAATTTCCAGATCAACTATCTGGCGGGCAACAGCAGAGGGTGTCAATTGCTCGTAGTGTGGCGCGGCAGCCGAAGATTTTGATTGCAGATGAGCCGACGGCGAATCTTGATAAACTGACAACTGAAGAAATTATTGGGTTGCTCAAGCGCATCAATGATTTTGGTACAACAATACTAGTGACCACACATAACGAGAATATCGTGAACAATTTGCAAAAGCGCGTAATTACAATGAAAGACGGCAAGGTGGTGGATGACCAGAAAAATGGTGGCGTATATAAATTGGACGAAGTAAAAATACCACTTAAGCCTCAACGGATTATTCAAACGCCAGGACATGCTTATCATGTGAAACCGCAAGTGAACGCAGCGCGCGAGCGTGATGTAACTGGTGTAACTGGGCAGGCGAAGGTGCCAGTAAAGACACAGGCGCAGCCGGTGCCGGTAAAAATGAGCACGAGAAGGAGGGTACTCTAAATGGCGGATGAGCAACAAAAACTATTAAAAAAGACTTCGAAACGAGGACTTAAAGTAATTCAAAAATCGCGTGAAAAACACCCGATTCGTACGAGTGGTAGAATTGTAAAATATGGTACAAAGGGGTTTGCGCGTAATATTTGGCTATCTACTGCTGCTACGGTGGTGATGGCGATTACAATGATTATTTTATTTGTGACGGTAGTGGCGAGTGTAGTGCTGGCAAATACTGCGCAGATGATGCGCGATAAGATTGATATTACGATTTATTTGAAGCCTAATACGTCGGAGCAAGTGCTAGAAGATTTGTCGAAAAAAATTGCGACGGATAAAAATATCAAGAGCGTGGTAGTGTCGACTTCGGCGGAAGAATACGAAAAATTTGTAGCCGAGAATGCGAATAGTGACGAAATCTTGAATGTACTTGATGATGAGATGAAACAGTTGATGATATCGAAGATGCAGGCTACGATGCGGATCAAAGTATATGATGTGGGAAACTTGGATAGCATTAAAAAATTAGTAGAAGAAGACAAGTTGTTTCAAGAAAACATTGATATAGAGATGGAGCCGACTTATGACGTGAACCAAGCAGAAATTGCAACGATTACGTCGTGGGCAAATATTGCAAGGATGGGTGGTATGATTCTTGCGATTGTGTTCTTGGTGATATCGATATTGATCATTTTCTCAACGATACGGATGGCGATTTTCTCACGACGAGAAGAAATATATATGATGAAGTTGGTTGGTGCAGATAAGGGATTTATTCGTGGTCCGTTTCTTGTAGAGGCGGAAATATGCGGGTTGATCGCTGGAGTGTTAGCTGCGACGGCGTCGTACTTTGGATTTATGTTCTTAGCGCCAAGACTGACTAATTATGGTATTGACGTGGCACAAATCACCGAGATACTAGAGTCGAACAAATTGATATTGGTGTATTTGGTATTCATGGGGGTGGGGGTGGTAATTGGACGCGTGTCTTCGTGGCTTGCGGTAGCGAAATATCTACACAAAACTTAGTGCTTATGCTAAAATAGTAGTATGACTAAGAAAACAAATAATAAAATACGCGTGCGATGGGTGCAAAGGGCGGTATTACTTGCGATAGTGTTCGTAATGACGGTAGTGGCGGCAGGCATAAGCGTGCGTACCGATACGGATGTAGATGGTATATCACTGGCGTGTAGAAATAGCGATGCTTGTCGTGAGGCGGTAGAGCAAGAGCAAGAGGCAAATAGAAATGCGGCGGCAGCGAGTAATTCGGCAAATTTGTTCCAGGCAAAAGTAAGTGAGCTGAATGCTCAGATTGCAAATTCGGAACGTGAGATCGCCGCCACGACTGCCCGTGTAGATGAGCTAAAGCAACAGATTGTTGAAACTGAAAAAAAGTTGAATGACGAACAAGGGGCTTTGGCAGAGCTGCTCGTGAATATGCATTTTGAAGGCGATGCAGAGCCGATTACGATACTGGCTGGGTCGGTGTCGATATCGGATTTGGCGGAGAAACAGGCACGTAATGAAGTGGTAAAACAGCAAATAAGCGCTACGGCAACTAAAGTGCGCAAAGCTAAAGAAAAGTTGGAGGCTGATAAGACGGAGGTTGAGGAGCTTTTGGAAGAGCAAAAAATTGCCAAGGCAAATTTGGAATCTACGCGGGCTGAACAGCAGGCGTTGGTGACAAAATATCAAAATGATGTGGCGGCATATGAGGCTATAGCGGCGGCGGCGCTTGAAGCGCAGCGCGTGGCAGAGCAAGCTGAAAAGGAAGCACATCCAGAGCGGTATGGCGGTAGCGCTTATACGGGGTATAATACTTATCCGTGGCAGGCAGATTGCCCGCATCTGCAAGATGCTTATGGTACGGTAATAAATGGTACATATATAGGCGGATATGTGTGTGAATGTGTAAGTTATGTGGGATGGAAAGCGTACGAAGCGTATGGGCTATATCTTGCTTGGGGCAATGCGAATTATTGGGACGACAATGCTTGGGCTTATGGTTATAGGGTAGATAATATACCGGAACCGGATTCGATCGGACAGATAGACGATGCTTTGTATGGTCACGTATGGTGGGTAGAGAGTGTAAATGCGGATGGGTCTGTAAACGTGACAGAATATAACAACGCATACGCAACGTATTTGTATTCGGGTGACCACCACTACGGTGATTTTGGTTCGCGTACGATGAGTGCGGCGCAGGCGGCTCAATATAATTACATACACTTTCGCTGACGCTCTGGGGCTTCTTTCGTGAAAGAAGCCCCAACGAAGAAAGCAATTATGAATTACGAAACGAAAGTGAATTCCGTTTCGTAATTTGATTATGGCTTCTTATTTCTTATAGAAATAAGAAGAAGTGAATTCCGTTCTATATTTTGAACGTGATTGTGGTATAATAGTAGAATGGATACGAAGAAAGTGTGGAAGCAAAAAACAGTTAAACTTGGTAACGCGATAATTTTTAGCGCGGTGCTTGCGGTGCTTGGGATAGTGGTCGGCGTGAACTGGGATAATATGTTTGGCGTCAAAAAAGCGAGTGGTATAGGCGAATCAGGTGTAGATTGGTCGGTGCTAGACGAAGTGTATACTAAGCTTTCTAATTCTTATAATGGTGACATTGATACTGCGGCGGTGATAGACGGGGCAAAATCTGGTTTAGTGGCGGCGCTAGGTGATATATATACTGTGTATTTTAACAAGGAAAATAGTGCAGACTTTTACGATGATCTTCACGGTAATGTGGGAAGCGGCATCGGTGTGGAAATGGGGCTACGTGATGGGTATGTGCGGGTGCTAAGGACTTTGCCGGATAACCCAGCGCGTAAGGCGGGGATACTAGCAGGTGATATTATATACAAGGTAAATGGCGAAGAAGTTTGGCAAAAAAGTACGGATGAAATCTCTAAGCTAGTGCGTGGCAAGAGCGGTACCGAGATAACGGTGACCGTGGTACGCGATGGCAAGGAGAAAGAATTTACCATGAAGCGCGAAACAATTAACAACGTGTCAGAATACGTTGAATATGATGGTAATACAGCGATTATTACGGTGACGCGATTTGATAATGATACGGGGATTAAAGTGCAAGAAGAAGCCAAGAATTTTGCGGCTAAGGGTATTAATAAAGTGATTTTGGATCTTCGTGGTAATGGCGGCGGGTATGTATCGGCAGCGCAAGATTTGCTGAGTTTGTGGCTAGATAACCAAAAGATGTACGTACAGAAGTCTAAGCACTATGGTAATATCACGACATCGACGGCGAGTGGTAAAGCGCTGCTCAAGGATATGAAAACTGTTGTGCTAGTGAACGGCTCGACGGCTTCGGCATCCGAGATTGTGGCGGGGGCACTACAAGATTATGGCAAAGCGACGATACTTGGCGAAAAGACTTATGGTAAGGGTGTAGTACAAAACCTGGTAGAGCTTACTGGCGGCGCTACTCTTAAAGTAACGGTGGCAGACTGGTACACGCCAAATGAACGGTCGATCAATCACGATGGTATTACGCCAGATGTGGTGGTGGAGCGAAGCTACGAAGATATCAATGCTATGCGCGATCCGCAAATGGACAAGGCTAAAGGAATGTAATGAGGATTGTAATCGCCACGGCAGTATATTATCCAATGATAAATGGCGTGGCGGTTTTTTCACATAATTTGGCGGTTGGGCTGGCGGCGCGTGGGCATGAGGTGATGGTGATTGCTCCGTCGCAAACCGGTAAATCATATACGCGTATAGTAGATGGTGTGAAGACTTGTTATCTTAAATCTGTGGAAGCAAAAGTGTATCCGGATCAGATCCATACGGTGCCAGAAAAGAAAAAGTGGTTCGGAATAAAGTTGCCACGAATAGTGTATAAATATGGATTTAGGGTATCACTCTTTCCGACGAGAGAAGTAAAGAAATTGCTTGACGGGTTTCAGCCGGATGTGGTACATGTGCAAGTGTCTGACCCGATAGGATTATCGGTGGTGTCGTATGCGAGAAAACACGACATACCAGTAGTCACGACGGAACATAATCAGCCGGAAGTGATTACGGAGCCGCTACATGTACCTGGCGTAATAAAGAAACCAATAGAGGCGCTGCTTAGTGCGTATTTTGTAAACCGGCAGAGCAAGAGTGATTTTGTAACAATGCCGACGGAGAAAGCGATACGTGAATTGATATATAAACGAAAAGCGGATTTTGGGGTGCCGGTGGCGGCAGTGTCTAATGGTGTAGACCTTGCGGCATTTAAGCCAGGGCGAGCAGACGCTGGAGTGTACCATAAGTATGGGTTAAATGCAGAGGCAGTGACGTTTTTGTATCTAGGTAGGGTGGATCCAGAAAAAAATGTGGGTCGAGTAATAGATGCATATGTGATGATGCGAAAGAAAGTCCCGGGTGACGTGAAGACTCAACTAGTAATAGTGGGTGATGGCGTAGACAAGCCAAGACTTATGGAGCGTGCGGCGGACAGGATGGACGTATATTTTTTGGGGCGAATAGTGCCACCAGAGCTATATAATATATATAGACTTGGTGATGTGTTTGTAACGGCTTCGGAAATAGAGACGCAAGGAATAGTGCTAATTGAAGCTGCGGCGTGTGGGTTGCCACTAATCGCTGTCAATAAAGGTGCCGTGAGCGAGGTGTGTCAAAATGATAAAAATGGATTTTTGTGCGAGCCGGGTAATGTAATGGAAATGGCTGAGGCAATGAGAACGCTTGCAATGGATGCCACGCTACGTGAGAGATTTGGAAAAGAGTCGCTAAAAATAGCTGGAGAGCATGACTTTGAGCGGACGTTGGATAAGTTTGAAAATATTTACCGGAAGGTAGTGAAGCAATAAAAGAAGCGCCGGGTGGCACTTCTTTTATTATGGATTAATTGTCTGTACTGGACGGTTCGCTTGACTCGTTTGACTCGGATGGCGTGGTTGGCGAGGTGTCTTCATTAGTAGATGAACCAGTCAACTCGGACGGTGCGCTGGCGCTGCTAGGATGGACTACGGTGTAGCGTACTTTGCCAATGTACGTATCGGCAGCTTGAGCGTTTGATACCTTGGTGGCGTAAGTGGTTTCGATAAGAGAGCCCTTGGCGGCATCTGTGCTGGAAGTATATGAAGCTACCTTAGTGGTGGTAGATGGAACTGCATGATTAGAATCAAAAGAATCGAGGATGGTAAGATTGCTAGGGAGGTAAGAAGTAGAGTCGGTAACTTTGGTAAGGCGCATAGACCAAACTGAGCCTTCGGCATTTTCAGAAGCGATGCCGGTGGGTATAGTGAGACCGGTAGTAATGCCAATGAGGTTGGTATTGCCAAGGGTACCTTCGGCTTCGGCGTCTCCGCCGGAGTGACCTACGGCATAGACAGCGTAACCGTTGGTGTCGTTGCAGACGATTTTGAGGGTTGTTTTGCCGATATTATCACGATAGGTGCCAGGTAAAATGCTGGCAGTATGGTCCTCGCCTGAGGCGATCGTGCCAGAAATGGTGCAAGCGTCATTGACGGAAAGGGAGACTGGTTGAGATTCGGAATCCGTCGAGGCGGCATAAGCACTACTTGAAGTGAGAGCCTGACCTGAAAGCATAGTGCTTGCCACAAGCGCAAAAACTAACCCTACCGAGCGTTTATTTGATATATTTGTATTGTGATGTATGACCCTAAACATCAAAGTCTCCTAGTTATTGATATATTATATATTGTAGCACGAGCGGTTTGGGTGTGCAAGTCTTGAAATTTGCGAGGAATATTGTGTATTATGGTTAAAATATGATATAATAGGGATATGTTTAGTGATACCGCAAAAGTAAGTTTGAAAGCAGGCAAGGGCGGCGATGGGGCTGTGTCTTTTCGGCGGGAAATATATATCCCGAAGGGCGGGCCGGATGGCGGGGACGGCGGTAAAGGTGGCGATATTGTGTTTAAGGCAGATAAAGACACTAATACTTTGATAGATTTTAGATTTACGCCGATTTTGACAGCGGAGGATGGTAAGAACGGTGCTGGCACGCGGTCGAGCGGCAGGAGCGGGCAAGACCTAGTGGTGGAAGTGCCGATTGGTACGATTGTAAAACGTGATGGCGAGGTGATTGCGGATCTTACGCACGACGGACAAACGGCGATTATTGCGCGCGGTGGTGCTGGAGGATACGGTAATGCGCATTTTAAGAGCTCTACCAGGCAGGCGCCGATTATTCACGAGGTAGGCGAGTCGGGAGAAGAATTTGAAGCGGAGATTGAGCTTAAATTGCTCGCGGATGTGGGGCTGGTGGGGCTACCAAATGCTGGAAAATCTACCTTTCTTTCGGTAGTATCGAATGCGCGACCAGAAATTGCCGACTATCCGTTTACAACGCTTACGCCGCAGCTAGGGGTGGCGACGATAGATGGCTATGATTTGTTGATTGCGGATATCCCGGGGTTAATTGAGGGCGCAGCCGAAGGGAAGGGGCTGGGACATGATTTTTTGCGTCACGTAGATAGAACTGCGGTACTGCTTCATCTTGTTGACGTATATAATAATGATGCGGGCGAGGCCTACCGAGTGATACGCGGAGAGCTTGCAAAATATACCGATCTTGCTTCGCGGCCAGAGGTGGTGGCACTTACCAAGTGTGAGGGGGTGGACGAGGAGATTATCGGAATGCAGACGGCTGCTATTTTGCGGGTGAACCCGGAGGCGAAAGTTTTTGCGATATCAAGTGCTGCGCATACGGGAATTACGGAGTTGCTTAGGGAATTGGAACAAGTAGTATTGGGGCAGCAAAATACACAAGAAGTAGAGATTCAGGCCGAGATGGGGGATGAGGCGGAACTGCCTACGATTTCGCTTAGCCCAGATGCAGTGCGCGATACTTGGAAAGTTGTTCGTGATGAGGACGGAAAGTTTGTGGTGACGGGTGAAAAAATTGAGAAGTTTGCTAGGCGTACAGATTATAATAATTATGAAAGTTTGAATAGATTGCGTGATATTATGAAGAAGATGGGGATTCGCGCAGAGCTTACTTCGCAGGGCGCCGAGCCAGAGTCGATTGTCTCGATAGCTGGGCACGAGTTCACGCTGGTGGAAGATTGGTAAAGGCTCGGTAAGTGGTGCCAGTGACGGGCTGGCAAAGTTTGCTAATAAAAAGCCACCGGTAATCCGGTGGCAGGGGTTGACTTTTAGGAGTATTGCCTCTATAATTGGCGATATGGCTAGTGATGTGTATGCAATAAGCATTGAAGCGGGGGCGAATCCTGATAAATACGAATGGCGAGTAGCGGCGGTACTTACTGATTACTTCAAGAGCAATATTGCTATTCGCAGAAGTAGCCAATCATATTCGCCGGATTTGTTGGTAATACGTTTGAATCAGTTGTGGGAAATAAAAAATATTCGAGGCAATGGGACACACACGATAGAACACAATCTGTCGAAGGCGAAATTACAGTCGGATAAGGTGATCATCTCGCTCTATCGCACCAATATGACACCAAAGAGGGCTATAGGTCGGATTAAGGCTGAGCTCATTAGGAATCGCGAGATAAAACGGCTACTGCTAGTCACAAAAGATGGAAAAGTGATTGAAATCAAATAATATGTGTGGTATAATGTATATATAGGGGTATCCCTAGTCGAGATTGAAATAGTATCTCATGGTCCGCACGGTGCGTGTTTGTGCCTCCCGCGGGAAGCCGTGAGGGTGAATAGCTCTCAAAAGGTCAAAAAAGAATTATCTTTGGAACCTGTGCGGCGTCGTGACGCTTAAAGCAGGTTTTTTCTTTGTTTTAGTCTGAAAAGCCGCCGGGGACTGGCGGCGGGTGGGACTCAAGCACTTAATTGCTTTTTATTTTGGGTGAGATGTGGTATGCTTATAATATGGGTGAAAAATTAGGTGCAAATGAGACAATTTCTGATAATATAGACAATGAATTTTTGCGGATGGCTGAACAAATACGGGCAGAGGCGCCGATGGATGCGAAGAAGCATTTTCGCGAAGTGCGCGAGCTAGAATATATATTTGCTGGGCGGAACGAAAAGCTGGCTGAGGCTGGTGAGGCAATGAGTGAAAAAGAGTTTGAGCGGTGGGAAGATGACCTGGAATTTGAGCTAAAACAGGGGGAACGTCAGGTAGAGATAGGCAAGATGAATTTTGACGAAGAGGGCGCGGTGAAGAGTGAAATCGTGGCGTACCATGAAGAAAAAGACCTTGCAAAAACAGTGGAAGCGCAGGCGGGAAATTGGTTTTATGCTAGGGAGCGAGCGCTTGAAACTAGGCTAAGAGAATCTGGGACTGAGGACGAGATACGGTATTTGCATAATTTTTATCAGTCTGTGGAGGCGCATCTTGATTTTAAGTACATGACTAGGGAAGAAAAAATGGATTACGGCGATGCGAGATACGAGCGCAACCGGACTGAGGCACATAATAATGCGATAAAGCATCTCAATGGTATTAATGATTTGGCAAGAAGGTATGGCACAAGGCCGTTTACGGTGCGGAATTTTTGGCCGAGCGATATGATGGATAAAGCTTCGCAAACGCCTGGCATGGCGGCGGTAATGCGATATGATAGGGATATTGTAGAAGAATACTACGCGATAGCTTTTAGAGAGGATGTGGCGCGCCGAGAGGCTAAACTCCGGCGTGATATGGCGATGGGGCTATATTAGCACGCAGCTAGGGCAACACATGGGGATATGCACTTGACTTTTTGACATAAGTGTGATATAATGGTATTAATATCTATGTTAAGGGGGTAGGATAATATGGATAATGCTGGGGTAAATATCATCCGAGGTATGACTCGGGATGAGTTTTATCAGAACATTGTAAAGGGGGTCGCAAAGACCTCAGAGTTTAGTGCGCTAGTGGTAGCAGGACCGGCACGCCTGCTGGACTCCGAGCGAAATACGCTTCGGAAGCAACTGGCTGAGGCTGGTATTCCTTATGATGCCACCGTTACCGATGAGGATCTCATCGATATCGCGGTGGTGATAGCGGGCAGAAGTGTAACACTTCGGTAGATAATACATAGCGCACTTATCGCCCCGATCACGATCGGGGCTTTTTATGTTATATAATAGAGGCATAAGGTGTGGAAAAGTGTCGACTAGCGTTGTAAATTTTACATGCTAAATGCCTTGACAACTGGAGTGCTTATGCTTTATAATAAGGATAAGCTGGTACGCTTCACAGGGGTTCCACTGATTCGTTAGTGGAGTGTGGAGACTTACATTAACAACAAAAACAAACAGAGGATTAAAACAAACCAATGTGCCCCCAGGGTGGGCGCGCATCAGCGAGGAACCGGTCGTGAAGGCCGGTTCTTTTTGTGCGGAGTGGGCTTGGCGCCAAGGTTTTGCTACGCTGCTGTGGGCTGGATTATGACTTTGTGGTGCTGCTGTGGGCTGGGCAAGATTATGACCTTGCGATGCCGCTGTGGGCTTGGCGCCATTTGGCGATTTCGCCGTGATTGCCGGAGAGCAGGATATCAGGTACTGTCATGCCGCGGAAATCGTAAGGTTTGGTGTATTGCGGATACTCTAGATTATTGCCATCGCTAAAAGACTCGACGATGGCGGAAGTCTCGCCGCCAAGAACGCCAGGTAAAAGCCTAACTACGGAATCAATGATAATGAGAGCGGGCAGTTCGCCACCGGTCAAGATGTAGTGACCGAGGGAGAATTTATAGTCGACGATAGAGAGGATGCGCTCGTCGTAACCCTCATAGTGGGGACAGAGTATAATAAAATGAGCGTTTGGCGAGGCGGCGAGACTACGGGCCTGAGTTTGATCCCAAAGATCGCCAATAGGGGTAGGCAAGATAACTTTGGCGGCTGGGTCTTTAGACTTTACACTTTCAATAGCGGCAAAGACTGGCTCACAGCGGAGTAGCATGCCATCGCCACCGCCGTAAGGTGTATCATCTACATTTTTGTGGGGGCCTAGCCCAAAATCTCGCAAATCAACAAAATCAAAATAGGCGTGACCTTTATCAACCGCCTTCCACATCATTGAAGTTTTGAGATATGGCTCTAAAGCTTCAGGGAACAGAGTTATTATTGTAAACTTAATCATTTGCTCTTAAATTGGTGCCCGAGACTGGACTTGAACCAGCACGCCGTGAGGCATATGCTCCTAAGGCATACGTGTATACCAATTTCACCACTCGGGCATAGTACTATTGTATCACAGAAGCGTGACTAATGCAAATCTAGTGCTCTACGCTGCACGTCCGAAAAAAAATAACTACTTTCGTCATGCCTGCGCCGGTATTTCAGTACCGTACTCGGCTTGGAAAGTAATTATTTTTTTCGGGTTTGCTTAATGCACTAGATTTGCATTAGGCACGCTTCTTTAGTGCAAAGGCAGTGCCAGCGGTAGTAAGGCCACCTAGCAATGCTGCGGCTGGCAAGAGGTCGGCTGGACCGGTGCTTGGTAAATCGCTAGCTTCGCTGACTGGCGATACGTTTGTGGTTTTGGTAGTAACGGTACCAACGGTAGAGGCTTTGGACTCATCTTTTTTGGTTGAATCGCTTGGTTTGGTTTCGTCAAGCGTAAAAGAGGTGTTGTCCGAGCCGCCAAGATTGGTGCTGCGGTTTGCTTTGTTCATTGCAACTACTATGATTGCAACAATCAGGGCCAAAATCACAGCAGCGGTTGCAGCGGCAAAAATGATTACTTTGCGACGCTCCTTGGATGCTATTTCACCTTGATTATACATAATAAAACTCCTTATAACTACCATTATATCACACTTTTGCTAAAATTGCAAGAATATTTTGAGCAAAAACATGATTGGAGCAATAAGACAAATCGCTAGTGGTAAACAGACGCGCTAAAAGTAGGATTATTGATGGTAGATAGAAATGTGGGCGGCGGCGTAGTGACGAGTGGATCTGAGTACTAGGCCGGGTAAAACTGGCGGCTCGCCAGGATGAGATAGGACGAGTAGGCCAGTGGGGGATAAGAGTGGGACAAGTACCATGATGTCTTCGATAGCAAAGCGGTCGTAGGGCGGGTCGGCCAAAATGAGATCGTATTTTACTTCTAGGTTTAGTCGGTGAACGCTGGTGTGGATGATTTTGGCATTGGTGACTTTTAAGGTTTTGAGATTGGCAGCGATGCAGCGAGTGGCGGCGCCGGATTTTTCAACAAAAGTAACTGAGGCGGCACCGCGAGATAATGCCTCGAGACCGAGAGAGCCAGAACCAGCATAAGCGTCTAGCACGGTGAGGTCAGTCAAATCATTACCAATACTATTAAATAGTGCCAAACGCTCACGCTCGCCCATGGGGTGAGTGGTGGAGAGGTTGGGGGATTTAATTTCACGATTTTTATAGATTCCTGAGGTGATGCGCATATTAATTGAGAGTTGTTAATTGTTGATATTTGGAAATGCCGGCCATGAGTTCTTTATATTGTAACATATCTTCGCCTGATGTCAATAAACGGTCGACATCGTGTTGGGCTCGGGCGATGAGTTTGGTGTCGGACAGGGTGGCAATACGAAGGTCGAGAGCGCCGTGTTGCAGGGAGCCGTAGATTTCGCCGGGACCACGGAGTTTTAAATCAACCTCGGCGAGATGGAAACCGTCGGTGGATTTTGCGACTTCACGGAGACGGCGGGATGGCTCATCGTCGCCAGAGGTAAGTAAGTAGCAGTAGGCGGCAGAGGCGCCACGACCGACGCGGCCACGGAGCTGATGGAGCTGGGCGAGGCCGTAAGAATCGGCGTTTTCGATAACCATAAGAGTGGCATTGGGGACGTCGACGCCCACTTCGACTACGGTGGTGGAGACTAATATTTCGGTAGCACCAGAGGCGAAACGTTCCATGACAGCATCTTTTTCGGCAGGTTTCATTTTGCCGTGGAGGAACTCAATGCGGGCGGTGGGGAAAACTTCTTTGAGGCGCTTGACGCGGGTTTTGACAGAGGTGGATTCGGAAACGGCGGAGTCATCGATGGCTTTACAAATCCAGTAGATTTGCTGGCCAGTGGCATTGGGGCCGTGACGTTTGGTATCGGGTGGACGAGAGAGGATGTCTCGCATGGCAGGGTATAAATGCTCTTTTGATTCGGTTTCTTTGAGGATACGGGTAGTGATAGGTTGGCGACCAGCGGGGAGTTGGTTTAGGATGGAGACGTCGAGGTCGCCAAAGACGGTGAGCTGGAGTGAGCGTGGAATAGGGGTGGCGGTCATGGCAAGAAGATGTGGGGCGAGGCCTGGCGGGGATTTGAGGGCGAGTTTTTGACGCTGGGCTACGCCAAAGCGGTGTTGTTCGTCGATGATGACGAGGCCGAGGTTCTTAAACTCGGTGTCGTCGGTAATGAGGGCGTGGGTGCCGATGATGAGATTGATGTCGCCAGATTTTAGCGCTGTTTTAAGGGTGGGTTTGCCTTTGGTGGCGCCAGTGAGGAGGGCAGAAGTGATGCCGAATTTTGAAAGAAGTGGATGCAAGGACTCATAATGTTGACTTGCGAGGATGGCAGTAGGGGCGAGGAGAGCAACTTGGACGCTACCGCTCCTTATAGCTTCGTATGCGGCGAGGGCGGCAACTATGGTTTTGCCGGCGCCGACGTCGCCCTGAAGCAAGCGGTTCATAGGAGTGGGATGCTCTAAATCTTGGAAAATTTGCCAGGCGGCAAGACGTTGAGCATTGGTGAGCTTAAAAGGCAGGCTTTGGACGAATTCTTGGATCATTGTGGCATCAAAATTGATGATAGGGGCGCGAAGTTTCTCATTGGCACGACGATTGAGTTTGGAAGCTAGGATAAGCTCATAGAGCTCTTCGTAGGCTAGGTAGGCACGGGCGTTTTTGACAGAGGCTTCAGAGGCGGGAAAATGGGCGTAGAAGAGAGCATTGCTGCGGGTGCCGGGCTTGACGCTGGGTAGTAAATCAGGGATAAGGGCGAATTTGTCGCGGGAATTGTTGATCAAACGTTGAAAATCGTGGGACTTAATTTGGCCGTGGGCCACGTAGATGGGGCTTAGAGAGCTTGAAGGGTCGATATCGGATACCAGGGCGCTTGATGGCGAAGTGAGCTGGTAGCGGCCATTTTTGAGCTCGTAGGTGCCGGTAAAGTAATATTCTTTCTCGGGGTCGAATTGGCGGGCGCGGTAAGATTGATTGAACCATACGGTGCGTACGGCGCCGGTGTGGTCGCGGATAACGCCTTCGGTGATGGCGAGGTTGCGACGACGAGCACGGCGGGTGCTGATGGAATCAATTTTGCCCTTGATGACGACTTTGCCCGGGCGCATAGCGGAAATGGTGCTGGGGCGGGCATAATTTTCGTAGTCACGAGGGATGGTATAGAAAAAATCACGCAAGGTTTTAATACCGGCCTTTTGTAGTGCCAGGGCGGTTTTGGGACCAATACCCTTTAGTTCCTCCACATTCGCGCTTAAATCCATGTATTTAATTATAGCACGGGGTGGGGGAAATGTGGATTTAAAAAAGACAAAAAAGTTACTTTAAAATACAAGAAGTATGTTATAATCTAAATAACTATGCAAAAGTTAAGAAAAATAGTCCGCTGGTCCTCTTATGAGCGGACTATTTTTTGAGTGGGTCAAGACTACGAGAGGCGGGCAAAGAGGAACCTAGGTAGCGGCCTAGCCTGCGAATAGACAGCGGACCGAAAACCCGTTCCTGCGATTGTTATTGTTGGCGGAGTAGACGTTGCCTGAGTAGAAATTCAGGTTGTGGGCGTTAGTACTGCTACTAGCAGTAGAGGACCAGTAGTTCCCGTTCGTGCCTCCGTTGTAAAACGTAGAACCGTTGTAGTTGCCGGCGCGTAAGAACACCGCAAAGAACGATAAAACGTAATTATTAAAGAGCCGCAATTATAATCCCAGTGAATTGTTCTAACTCGCTGTATTTTGGTATTAAACTTGCACAATAATGGCGCAAGGGGGCTCTGCCTCTCGTATTGGAAATCTGGACGAGCGAATATTCGCCAGTGAGATTTTGACCCTATAGTATTATAACATATACTAATTCCAAAATTATAAAATTTTAATGCTAAAAGGTATTGACAAACATTAGTAGACTCGTGCTATAATAAAAGTGCAATAGTTTAACATTTGAGGAATTACCAACGGTTATTTTGTAGATCAACGAAGGTAAAAAAGGCATCGGGATGGAGTCTAGCTTTCGTTACTACTAGTTGGTAACAGATGTTAAACTATTGCACCATCGCGGTGCCTTTTTTAGGCTAGCGAAGCATAAAACATATTAAACATAAAAAGAGAGGAATACTCATGAAGAAAACAACTCTATACCGTAAATCCACCAAGCGTCTTACTGAACACATTATTTTGTCCGCTACAGTTTGTCCCCTCTCTCAAATTGTAGCGGTTTAGGAGAGATATTAAAAATAATAGAGGAATAAAGTGATGAAGGTCATATATAAAAAAGGAATAACAATAACAATAATAACACTACTCGCGATACTTGGAACGTTAATTGTAGTTCCGACAGCTGAAGAGACGGCCGAAGCTACTGAGTATCCATTGAATGTACAAGCTGTTGAATATCTCGATGTGACGTTGGATGGTACTGGAACACTTGCGGTGACACCATCGGCGGAAGGTACATTTGGTGAACAGACCGTAGGCGTAACAATATCCGGTAATGCTGGGAATGGCTATACTGCGTCAATGTATAGCACTGCGACTAAGCTCGTAAGGACTGCATCGATTAATAATGAAACGCCAGAGATTGCTACGCTTGCCGATGATAATAGTGGCAATGGCTATACCAGCGAAAACTTTCCAGTAAATAAGTGGGGCTTTAGGCGGGTGAGCGGTGAGTTTACAGACGGTGGATATAGGCCTATGATTTCGAATAATTTCATACCGTTAGGCTATACTAGCGCAGGTACTAATAGCCATCGTACGACTGTGTCTTTTGGCACAAAGTTGGATAATGAAACTCCGGCTGGTACTTACACTATCACGTTGAATTTTGTGGCAGTAGCCAATCGCGCTACACCGCAGTATATGCAAAATATAAGTGCATCTACGCTGGCTACGCTCATGCCCAATGTAGGCGATACAACGATATTAATCGATAATCGCGATAATAATAGCTATAAGATTGCCAAACTTGCTGATGGTAAGTATTGGATGATATCCAACCTAGACCTTGCTGGCGGTACTGCGCTATACTCTGGGTCGTCTAATGTGCCGGCGGGCTACGAATACACTCCATACTATACCCTCCCCGCTTCCTCCACTACTGGTTTCGATAATGATGGCGCTGCATATGCTTATGTATATAATAGTCCAAACAAAACAGACTCGTGTGGCTCTGGTTGCTATTCGTATTATTCCTATAACGCAGCTACCGCCATGTCTGGCACCAGCATAAGTACAGATAATACTGACGCCCCATATTCTATCTGCCCAGCTGGCTGGCGACTCCCTACTTCACGCACTACTGTAGAGCTCGCACAGGGTACTCCTGGCTCGGACTTTTACAAAATGGCAATACATTACGGACTTAAAGATAGTGTAGTGAATGAAGATCCAGATAATGACGGCATGAATTTCTGCACGCTAGGCGGCGATTGTGGCACTAATACCGTACCTCGCTTCTTACGCGCCGGCGACTACAGCGGTTCTACGTTTTACAACGGAGGCGCGAACGGGGCCTACTGGTCCTCTACTGCTAGTAGCAGTACTGACGCCCACTACCTGGGTTTCTACTCAGGCAGCGTCTACTCCGCCGCCAATAGCAATCGCAGGCACGGGTTTTCGGTCCGCTGTCTATTCGCAGGCTAGGCCGCTACCTAGGTTCCTCTTTGCCCGCCTCTCGAAACAAAAAGAGATAATGAGAGGCGAGGCGAGCTGGAGCCACAATAATCAAATGTAAGCAAAATAAGAACGAAAAAGTAATGCAGTATAGTGCTACTGCGAGAAGGGAGTAATAGTGAAAATAAAAGCAGACCCCGGGACGAAGCGTGCCGCCGATGCGATAGCAGTAGCGAAAGCACAAGCGGCACGCAAAAAGTATTATGAGATTAAGGAACGGTTGCTTAAATTTGAGGAGAATAACTATACACAGCTAGTATTGATAAAGTCAATGGATGCGGATTGGTGGAAAATGTTTGGTCATTCCGCCATTTTTTATAAGTATATGATTGGCGAGCGGTTGAAGCTAACAGTGAATTTGCTTCCTGATACAGACTATCATGTAAAATCAAAAGAGGGGTTTGTGGCGATAAAAGATCTTATTAGCTTTGAAAACAAGTTGAAAGAGAGTAAAATATACAGATTAAAAACGACATCCGATACGATAATATTTGACCTGGGCGAACGAGTGAGTGAACAAGATTATCAGCAAATGCTGCGTGAAGATATGATGAGGCTTGAAATGGCAAATAAGTTAATAGTGCCAGAAGAGCATATGGTAGAACTTAACGGAAAGGTAAGGGATTTGCATGAAATGATATATACTACTGTTCGTAAAATGGATGGTGTAGCGAGAGAGACGTTCGCGAACGAAATAGAAAGAACCGTGGCTGCTTTGCAGCGTAAAATACTAAGGGTGTCTAGAGGTACTGCCGATATCGATGATTGCTTGGCAGATGCTTTCGACGCTACAGAGGAGCTGTACGGATATGTAACAAATTTAATAACCTTGAAACTGCTTGCGCCAAAGAAAATCTATGATTTGACCGTGGCAATAGTAGCGCTAGAAAAACAAATTAAGAGGGAGATGCATAAACGTGTGTTGGTACAAGCGGAAATTAATATTAAAAATGAAGCAAAGAATAATATGGTAAGGAGAGGTAAAAGTGAAATTTCGACCAAGGAGAAAAAGTAGATATCATAATCAGTTGAGGAGATTACCACAATGCAATGATGACTTGATGCCGGCGCTGTATGAGGCTTTTATGATGGCTAGACGTGGTAAACTCAATACAAATGATGAGTATAGATTTGAGACACATTATCTTGAAAACATAGAACAATTATCGAGTGATATTGTTACTCGCAGGTATAAGCCTGGTAGGAGTAAGGCGTTTATAGTAAATGACCCAGTAGTTCGCGAGATATTTGCAGCGCCCTTCAAGGACAGGATAGTCCATCATTTGTTGTATGCGGTGGTGGCGCCGTGGTGGGACAATCATTTTATATATACAGCATCATCGTGTAGGACTGGCAAGGGTACGGATTTTGCTATATGTGAACTACAAACGGCAATGCGAAAGGCGTCACGAAATGGGACGCGGAAAGCGTATGTTTTTAAGGGTGACATATCTGGGTATTTTATGAGTATGAAACGTGAGTTGTTGTATGAAAAAGTGATGTGGGGACTCAATAAACAGTTTCCGGAAAAAGGATGGCTATACGATATGTGTGCCTATCTGTGGAAAGAAGTAATTTTTGACGATCCTACGGTGGGTGTGAGATTTGCGGGACCAAAATCTGATTGGGAGCCATTACCGAAGAACAAAAGCTTGTTTAATCAGCCTAAGGGACAGGGAATAGTAATTGGTAATTTGACTTCGCAATTACTATCAAATATCATGATGAACGAATTTGATTGGTATATGAAACGCAAAATGGGGTTCAAATACTATGGTCGATACGTAGATGATTTTTATGTGGTGGTAGACGAAAATGAATATGATAGAGCACGCGTAGTGATGTGGACAGATGTAGCCGAGCGGCTGAAAGGATTAGGGCTTAAAATGCATCCAAAGAAACACTATGAGCAAGAGACGCACAAAGGCTGCCCGTTTCTTGGTAAGGTGGTGAGGTCAGGTTACATTCTTCCAGGTAAAAGATACAAGAAAAACGCTAGGAGGGCGTTTTATTTTTGTGCAACGACTGGTGAAAAGGAAGAAGCGGTAATATCTTATGTTGGGATGTCGAAAAATATGCAGGCGAAGAAATTCCTAGACCGTGAATTTTCAAAGGTTGGGTGGAGATATAGATATTAAGAAAATAGTCCGCTGGTCCTCTTATAAGCGGACTATTTTTTGAGTGGGTGAAGAATACGAGAGATATGTGTACTAGTGTATGTGAAATGTTGACTTTGGGCGAAATGGTGTGCTATAATCGTAAGCAGGATGGGTAAGATCGCGAGGTATTTGAATCAGCTGACAATAGGAAATGTTTTTGATTCGGCTGACGTGCTCGATGCTTACTCGACCGATAGGTCGGTACTTAAAATACGGCCGCGACTAGTGGCGCTGCCAGAGTCGACAGATGATATACGGCGGCTTATGCGGTTTTGTTATCAACTTGCAGCAAAGAATATAAAAATACCGGTGACGGTGCGAGGATCTGGGCTGGACGAGACTGGGGCGGACCTTGGCAATGGGCTTGTGATATCTACAGAGAAGCTTAATCATTTACTCGAAGCAGATAGGCGTGAGCGGCTGGTGCGGGTGCAGGCGGGGATCACTTTGAAAGAACTCAACACCGCACTTTCGGTAAACGGGCTTACTATCCCGGTGGGTGGGCACGAGATGGAAACTATAGGCGGGCTGATATCAAACTCGCCGGTGGATGATTACGCTGGTAAATACGGTGGTATCATGAACTATGTTGATAAAATTGAGGTGGTTCTACCTAATGGTGACATTTTACAAACAAACCGCTTGGGCGGACGGGCGCTCGGTAAGAAGATTAATGAAAAAACTTTGGAGGGGAGTTTGTATCGTAAAATCCGAGAGCTGACGGTGAATAATACACAACTTATTAACGATATAAGAGAAAAGAAGCCAGGGCACAGAGGATATACTAATGTTTCGCGGGCGTATTATAAGAAAACGCTTGATATTATGCCACTATTTTTTGGGGCGCAGGGGACGCTTGGGGTGATTACTGAAGTGATACTTCGCGCAGTACCAATAGAGCATGCGCCGAAGCGTGTTGTGGCAACTTTTGAAAATTTTGTAGATGCAGAGAAATTTTTAGATGTGGCTAAGAGTTTGCAGCCGTTAAGACTAGATATTTATGATATCAAGATTATTCGTACGGCGGAAGAAACTGGTAAGCGACTGAGCGAAATCACCAAAAATATGGAACGTGGAGTGGTGGTGTATGCCGAGTATGACAAGCGACGTGGCAAATGTCTAAATACTTTGGCGCGAGAGCGAGGTAAGTTGCCGGCGCAGTCGCAGCTAATTATTGAATCGCCCAAGACCGTAGTGACGCTGAACGAGTTTGAAAATTCGTTGCTTAGTTTTCTTAACAATACGCGTACGACTGAGCGTCCGGCGGTGGTGACGGATTTTTCAATACCGGCGCGGCATGTGACGAGTTTCATAAACGATCTAGAAGTGGTAGGTAAAGGGTTGGGGCTGGATCTCGCGATGTATGGGTCGTATGTGACAGCAAATTATCATTTGCGACCAAAGTTTAAAGTGGAGGACGAGGATTTCAATAAAAAAGCAACGGCTTTTCTTCGGGCGGGAGCATATATTATTCGGCGGCAGGGCGGGTCGCTTACTGGTGGCGTACCTGAGGGGCGGGTAAAGGCGATTGTGACTAATGAAGAAATCCCAGGTGCCGAAAAGGCTATATATCTAGAGCTTAAAAAAGCGTTTGACAAATATGATATCATGAATCCGGCGGTAAAGTTGGGGGCGGATGCAAGGTTTACGCTAAGGCATTTCAGGAACGAAGCTGCTAAAATTACCGTATAATTGCGGTAGTAATGCAGATTATGTGCTATAATATACAGTAAATAGGAGTTTTTATGAAAACAAAAGTAAAGAAATTGTCAGATTCGCGCATTGAGATTACTGTGACTCTCGATACTGCCGATTTGAAAAAAGCAGCTGAAAAAGCACTAGCAAAATTAGCAAAGGAAATACGAGTAGAGGGGTTCCGCAAGGGCAAGGTGCCGGCTGAGGTAGCAAAAAAGTTTATCCCTGAAAATGATTTGAATGCAGAAACGGCGGATATTGCCGTGCGCACGACGATTATTTCGGCCTTTGCTGAGAACGAAAAGTCACCGCTGGCTTTGCCTGGTGCGAATGTAACCAAATATGTGCCGGGTGAGACACTAGAATATACCGCTACGGCTGATATTATCCCAGAGGTCAAGCTTGGCGATTATAAGAAACTCGGCGTGAAGAAGGCTGAAAGTAAGATTTCGGACAAAGATATCGACGGCGTGCTAGAAAACCTCGCAACGTCGTTTGCTGAGAAAAAGGTGACGAAGCGTGCGGCTAAGTTGACTGACGAGGTAGTGATTGATTTTGTGGGCAAGAAGGACGGTGAGGCTTTTGCGGGCGGGTCGGCAAAGGATTACAAACTAGTGCTAGGCTCGGGTACTTTTATTCCAGGGTTTGAAGATGGCATTGTGGGTCATGAGCCTGGGGATAGCTTTGAGCTTAAACTTACTTTCCCGAAAGATTACGGAGTAAAGGATCTTGCTGGCGCGAAGACGGTGTTTGAGGTGCTTCTCAAACAGATTAATGAGGTGATAAAACCGGCAATTGATGACGAGCTGGCAAAGAAGGTGGGGCCATTTGATGATTTGAAGGCTCTCAAGGAGGATATCCGCAAAAATTTGACTGCGCAGACCGATCATCAAAACACCGAGAAGTTTAAGAACGAGTTGGTGGAAGCTTTGGTTAAGAAGTCGACGGTGCCGGCACCAGAGATTTTGATTGACGATCAGGTACGCGTGATTCGTGACGATGTAACGAGAAATGCAGCTTCGGCTGGCATGGCTTTTGAAGATTATATTGAGCGTGCGGGTGAAACGGCAGAATCTTGGGAAAAGAAAGCGCGCGAAATCGCCGAAAATAGAGTTAAGGGATCGCTGGTTTTGCAAAACTTGGCGATTGCCGAGAAAATTGACGTATCTGATGACGAGGTGGCGGCAAAAATCGCCGAGCTTCGCGACGTATACAAAAAATCACCAGAGGCGCTCAAATCGCTCAAAGATCCTAATGTAAAGATGGATATTAGGAACCGTATGGTGATTGAGAAGACACTTGATTTCTTGGTAGCAGCTAACAGTGGCGCTAAAAAGTCTGAGAAATAAAGCGCTGGTCTTTACTTTTTGACATAAGTGTGCTATAATGGAAGTAATGAGTTTCATCTTGTTTACTATTGCTGTACTGTAAACAAGGCAAGATAATTATAATATAATAATAAGAGGAATTTTAATGCCAACTATCAATCAGTTGATTCGCAAGCCTCGCAAAAAGGCTGCGAAGAAATCAAAATCACCAGCTCTTGGTACTATCATTAATACGCTTAAAACTAAGCGCTATGAGAAGGCTTCGCCTTTGAAGCGTGGTGTGTGTATTAAGGTTACAACTAAGACTCCAAAGAAGCCTAACTCCGCTATGCGTAAGGTAGCACGTGTGCGTCTTACTAATGGCCAGGAAGTGTGGGCTTATATCGGTGGTGAAGGTCACAACTTGCAGGAGCATGCCGTAGTGCTAGTGCGCGGTGGTCGTGTGCCAGATCTTCCAGGTGTACGCTACCATATCGTGCGTGGTACTTTGGATCTTCAAGGTGTACAAGGCCGTAAGCAAGGCCGTAGCAAGTATGGCGCTAAGAAGGAGGGTAAGTAATTATGCCACGCAAAACTACTAAATCTTTGGAACGCAA
>CAZHTQ010000002.1:0-32224 GCA_964535375.1 uncultured Candidatus Saccharibacteria bacterium
GGTGAGCCAGGAGGGACTCGCTAGCGAAGCTCCGAGTCCCCAACAAAATAACGCCTTCTGGAGGCGCTAAATCCTAGTGGTGAGCCGGGAGGGACTCGATTGGAACAACGATGTCCCGCTTTTTGCGCAATTCCATCAGGAATTGGTGAGCCGGGAGGGACTCGCTAGCGAAGCTCCGAGTCCCCAACAAAATAACGCCCTCTGGAGGCGCTAAATTTCAATGGTGAGCCGGGAGGGACTCGAACCCTCGACACCAAGCTTAAGAGGCTCGTGCTCTAACCAGCTGAGCTACCGGCCCACAATGGGCGCAAGCAAAATACCTTGCTCACCTACCACCATTATATCACACTTTTGCACTTTTGAAAAGCCCCATTACCGCATTATCATACATTCCCACAAATCTTCTCCGCAAACCCCATCACCATAAACATCGCCGCTCCAGCAATCACCATCGCCACAAGTACCATCCCCGCAAGCACCACCTCCACAAGAACCATCCCCACAAGAACCATCCTCATAAATACCATCGCCACAAGAACCATCCTCACAATCATCACTATCACAATCATCATCCTCGCAAGAATCGCCCTCGTCCTCCGCATCATAGCCATCAAACGCATGCACTTCCTCTACCGGCATCACAAAATCCATCTGGCGCGCCACATCCCACCGAAAAACCAACTGGTCCCGCACATTAAAATTCAACCATTCCGAATTCCACAATCTTATGCTCGGATCATACGCAATATCACAAATCCTACACTCGTATCGCTTGCTTGGCCGATTCCTATACGTTAACCTCTGTAGCCAAATCTTCAAATAATCCACACTCGGTGTCATTTGAACCTTATCCAACACCAAATCCGCCAACCTCCTTCGCGACATCCCCGGATTAAACGTCATAATCTTACACAAAATCGCTACCCCCACCTGATACGTCCGCGGACTATGCGCCATTATATCTATCACAATACTCATAATCTGATACGCATCTCCTGGACGATGTTCCAACAAAATAATCCGCTTTTCGTAAAGTTCCACTAGTGCCCGCTGCACACTCCCTGTATTTGGATGCTCTCGCGACATCCGCCATATTTCAAGTAGCCATTTCTGAATACTTACCTCAGGCCGTCGCCGGCTAACTTGCTTATCGGTATCACTATAGACCTCACAACCAACTTCCTGACCACCACCACAATCACCCCGCATAGAACCATTATCTAAGCAATACTCCCCCAATCGCATAAGTCCTCGCCTAATATCCCAATAGTCTTTATCTTTCTTTCGCGCTGCCGCTATTATGTCGTCATGTATCACCGTTTTCTTCGGATTAAGCCTCATTCCACATTCCACCATCACCTCATCCATCACCGCAAGAATCTTTCGCACCGTCGCAATATCCTTCGCAAACACCCTATAATCGTCCCTGTATCTCAATATCGTATAGCCTATCTTTAGCCCTGCCGCCCGCAATCGGTTACTTATTAATACGTCCACATACGAAAGCACCACTTCCGCCACAAAATCATACACCATGCTACCCTGTGGTATCCCATTTAACCTTTCTCCCGCCATCATCTCCGTAAGATGCCACACTCTATCCCCCACTATATCGCCAAGCGCCCGTCGTACCATCCGCTTCCCTATCGAATCATAACATTCCATTATATCAGTTTCCGCCATATAGTTAAAAAACATAGCGAGCCTTATGCTCTCCTGCTCCATTCCGTGCCACCATTTTAAAATCGCCGCCGGCGTCTCCTTGTCATCTGCCATCGCCCACGGAATCGTGCTCACACTCGTCACTATGTTACGTTTCCGATATATCCGCAATCGCGTTTTTATTCTCTCCCAGCTCGCTTCTTTTGTCAAATAATTCACCAACTCCACATATAGCACCGGATGTATCAGTTGAAAAACTCGTCTACCATACCCACCATCTTTACTGTACGCCAATTCATAATTCACCCCCTCACATTCCCTTGTATCCTTCACGCAAAATTCTTCCAATTGTCGCCCCTCCATGCCTCGCGCCACCTTCTTGAGCAGCACTCCAAAGTCATAGTACTTAGGCATCGGCATTGTAAAATAACTCTCAGATTTCAAAAAATACTTTCTCGCCTCCTCCGCATCAAGATAAAAAACCCTCTCTTTCACTTCGTTTTACCATCCTTCGTGTTACTAGTTAGTTTTCCTCTCTAACCTTAACCACTATTATAACAAACTCCCACCAAAAAATCAAAAACTTCAAGTGAAACTATGCAGCCAGTTAAATATCCCAATAAAACATAGGCGAGCAACACATCTTCTGGCAAAGCAATGCGCCGCAGTAGCAGCCTATTTTGCGTACTCTACCGCGCGTGTTTCCCTAATCACATTTACCTTAATAACGCCAGGATACGACATTGTTGCCTCAATCTTATTCGCAATATCACGCGCGAGTTTGAGCGCCGACAAATCATCAATCTGCTTCGGCTCCACTATCACACGTATTTCGCGCCCTGCACTAATAGCATACGCCTTATCAATCCCCGGGAAAGATGTCGCAATGTTTTCAAGATAACGCATCCGCTCCGCAAAATTCTCCGCCGAAATATTCCTAGCTCCCGGCCGCGCCGCACTCATCGCATCACAAATCTTTACAATAATCGCCTCTGGCGTTGTCGGTTCAATATCATCATGATGCGCCGCAATCGCATGCACTATTCTTTCAGGCATACCATATTTCTTTGCGAGCTCCGCACCAATCTCTGCATGTTTCCCCTCAATCTTATGCGTCACCGCCTTGCCTATATCATGCATCAAAGCCGCAGTCTTTGCTACTCGCTTATCTGCGCCGATTTCCTCCGCTATCATCCCAGCCACATGCGCCATTTCAATTGAATGTAGCAACACATTTTGCCCATATGACGTACGAAACTTCAGTTCTCCAAGCAAATGTACCAGCTCGCGTGGTATACCCACCAGCCCCACTTCGCGCACTGCGTCCTCACCGGCGCGCACCACTTCTTTCTCAATTTCTTTCTCGCCTTTTGCTACCGCTTCCTCTATTGACGCCGGGTTAATCCGCCCGTCTTTCATCAGTCTTTCTAGCGCATATCTCGCCACCTGTCGCCGTATCGGGTCAAAAGACGACAACACCACCATCCCGGGCGTATCGTCCACCATTATATCTACACCGGTCGCCCGCTGTAAGGCCTGGATATTTCTCCCCTCCTTACCAATAATTCGGCCCTTCATATCGTCATCAGGCAATCTCAAAGCTGTTACGGTTCTATCTGCCGTTACTTCCGACGACATCCTCTCCATAGCTGTCAGCAGCAGTGCTTGCGCCGCCTCATCTACGTCGTGCTTGATTTCCTTTTGCTCTTTTGCCACTAATCCCACCAAATCCTGCCGGATGTCATTTTCGGTCATCTTCATCAGCTTCTCGCGCGCTTCCTCCTTAGATAACCCCGCGATTTTCTCCAATTTCTCGTGCTGCTTCACCCGAATATCACGGATCTCACCTTTCAAAGCTTCAATTTCTTTCTCCTCACGATTCAGTTTCTCGGTCTTCTTCTCTAGCGTATCAAGTTTTGCATCAAGTGCCGTCTCACGTTCGCTTAGTCGGTTTTCTGTTTTCTTCCACTCCTTACGGCGCTCATTTTCCTCGGCCTGTCCTTTTTCCGCAATATCCGCCGCTTCCTTCTTCGCATTAGATACGATATCGCTCGCCTCACGCTTAGCCTTACGCACTAAGTCTTCAGCCTTATCTTTCCCACCATTCTCCTTACTTTTATTATATACAAAAATCCCGCCAGCCCCGGCTGCTATGCCTACCACTGCGGCGATTATTGGAATCACTATTTCCATATTGCCTTTCTAATTGTTTTTGTCGATATTTTCCTTATACCAACTGGGTAACAAATAACATCAATTAATAAAATTTAAACTATACTCCCCTATTATACCACAAAAATGGCATTTCTTTCACAAAATGCCCTATCTTCTTATTATACCACAGATACTATTTTCTGTCAAGTAGCATCCCCTTAGCCGTCTTTCGCTACACCAGAGCCAAGCTTACCACCTATTAACCATCTGCAACGTTTGTTCCACACACCCAGTCGCCACATTCCGCACTATCACATCCACCCCATTCCACGATCGTTCAATCCTATGCGTTACATATCCCTCAGAATTTCTCACCACCAGCGTATTCGTCAGCAAACTCCCCTCGATATACGAGCTCGACCCATCCGGCGCGCGATATATCAAGCCGTTTCTTAGCAGCATTTCTTCCAAATATCCCATTTTGCACTTTTCCCAACTTAATTTTCCCTATTTTATCGCCTTTTCACGCAAAACGCAAGCACAAGCTATACAAAATAAAGATTTTTCACACAAATTTACAAAATTATGTTATACTAAGAGTGGAACAAATTGATAAATATACTAGCACATTTTTAATAGCAGTGTTATTAAGTCACTAACTATGTGTTGTAATCGAATTATGAAACGGCATCACGAGAAAAACCGTTTAATTCGATCCAATGCTGAAAAAGTGTTAGTATGAATTATCAGTTTGTTCCACTCGTGGTGCCGTTTCGTGTATAGCACGAAATGGCTCCGCCCAAGTCAAACTTAACAAGAGAGGTAAGGAACCAATGAAGCTCATACATACTAACACCAACAATATCAAAAAATCGTTATTATATATATTCCCCATTATCGCAGTTGCAACATTTACACTCGTACTTACTGTTATATATAATATATATAGCATATCGAATTCTTCCGCCATTAATCCTAGCACTGGCACCAATGTTTTCACTGTCAGCGCTGGCACCAGTCTCGGCGTCAGCGTGGCAGATTCCACTACACTAGATATTCAACCAACGAGTGGTGGTGCTTTTAACTCCACCCCGCTCACCGTTTACGTCGAAACCGATAACGAATACGGTTACACCCTCTCCATGACTACTACCACTCCCGATCTGAAACGTACCACCCCCCTCTCTGATGGTACGATCCCCACAATCGAAACGTTGGCTAGTGGTAGTAGTTTCACAAGTGACACTTTCACCACCAACCGCTGGGGCTACACTCTAGACAATACCAATTATTATGCCATCCCCGGCAGCATCATTATCAACTCCGCCGGTACCAGCGGCAACTACGAAGACAACCCGAACGTTATTACTTTCGCCGCCAAACTCGACAACGCCACTCCCTCCGGCAATTATCTCACCACCATTAACTTCATCGCCACCGCCAAAACTCCTGCCGACCTCTCCGGTTTCGACGCCGCATTCATCTTCGCCGGTGCCAATAAGCTAACCCACGATGGCGAAAGCTATTATGCCATGCAAGATTTAACTTACAGCGTTTGTAGCTATGTCGCAACCCCTAGTAGTTCCAATATTGACTCTTACCCCACCGTAACTGTATTTGACAGTCGCGATTACGAAAAATACACCATCGGCAAACTCGCCGACGGCAACTGCTGGCTCCTCGACAACCTCCGCCTCGGTGGCGACTCCCCTATCGCTCTCACCCCCACGAACACTAATATCATTTCCAATACAGAGCTTCCAGCTTCAAGCGTCAATAATTTTACCGAAACATCGTTAAATTTCACATCACCAGCCATCAATATAAATGCCGCCAACAGGATTCCGACCACTTTTCCAGACAATTATACCACGACACAAGGCACTATTGGAACAGTTTATAATTACTGTGCGGCATCCGCAAACACATACTGCACCAACGACAACACCGAATCTACCACGACCCTATCATACGACATTTGCCCAACAGCATGGAAAATCCCGCTCGGCGGAAACACCGACGACAATGCGTACGCCGGATTATATACCGCTTACGATTCAACCCCATCACTCTTCGTGAATGCTTTGCATACTCCGCTTTCCGGCAATTTTGCCAATGGGACACTAAATGACGTCAACTCTCGCGGAGTATTCTGGTCATCAACATTGTATGAAAGCCTCAATAACTACGCTTCGGTTCTCTTTGTTGGCCAATCTAGAATCGAAACCAATGATGCGTATATACGCACTCGGGGCTTATCTGTTCGTTGCGTCTCCCGCCAAACCATCTCCGACCTCACCTACATGCAAGACTTCGCGAGTCTCACCGACACCGACAAAACCGACGTCATAAACTCCATGCTTCCCGAAACCGCCTATACTCTGAAAGACAAGCGCGACAACCAAGATTACACCATCGCGAAATTAAAAGACGGCAAAGTCTGGATGACCAAGAACTTAAACCTCGCCGGCGGCACTGCCCTCTATTCCGACACTTCCGACGTCCCTTCCGGCTACCCTTCCTCCGCCTCCACCCCCTACTATACCCTACCAGATTCCTCTACCACCGGTTTCAACGACAGCACCAAAGCCTTCGTTTATAACTCCGACAACGCCACCGATAACTGTGCCGATGGTTGTTACTCCTACTACTCTTGGAACGCCGCCACCGCCATGTCCGGCACCGACATCACCACCGACAACACCGACGCCCCCTACTCCATCTGCCCCGCCGGCTGGCACCTCCCAACTTCTCGTTCAACTCTAGAACTTGCCGAAGCTGAATCTGACTTCTATCAAATGGCCATTCATTATGGACTCAACCAAACAAAACTATATGAAGACAATGGCTCTACATTCTGCACAAATGCTGGCGATTGTCCAAATTCACCAACCATCCCCCGCTTTTTACGCGCAGGTGGCTATGAAAATTCTACATTTAATGGAACAATCTCCGGACAATACTGGTCTTCAACGACAATGAACGATAGTCTAATTCCAAGTTTAGGCTTTTCGTCTGGTAGTATTTTCTCTAGCTATAAATACTATCGCAAAAATGGCTTCTCTGTCCGCTGCCTCCTCAAATAATAATCAAAAAACTACCCGGAAACCACGCTTTTCGGGTATTTTTTTATGTTAGGAGTTTTAGCCTATAAATACAAAACTTTTTTCTTTGCCATAAATAGGCTGAAAATCTGAGAAAATAGTGATGGAAAGCCGGTACTGCAATACCGGAAGGATTCCATCAAATTATTTTCTCAGATTTTCACCAAGGCAAATGAAAAAATGTTTTGTATTTATAGTGTAAAAATTTCAACCCCAGAATCCGCGCTTCTTAGATCCACGGAACTCTTCAAGTAGCTCCTTCTGTTTCTTGCTCAGATTCTTCGGTGTCTCTACAATCACCGTCACAATATGCGGTCCCCGATCACCATCTGCTCGGAACGGCACCCCATGCCCCGATAGCTTGAACGGTGTTCCGCTCTGTGTGCCAGCCGGCACTTTCATTGTCACCGTCCCATCTACGGTAAGCACATCTATCTCGCACCCTAGCGCCGCGTCCACCATACTGATAGTCTGTTCGGACAAGATGATAGAACCCTCACGCGTCAACGACTTATGTGGCTTCACACGCACCCGCACATACAAATCGCCCGCCTCGCCCCCATCAGCCGGTGCCGGCCCACCTTTACCTTTAAGCCTCACACTCATTCCATCATCAATCCCCGCCGGAATTTTCACTGACAAATCTTTGCCATCCACCGTAATCTTCTTCGTTGTCCCAAAAATCGCCTCTTCAAAAGTTAGCGTCACGCTCGTCTGATAATCCGCCCCGCGTCGCGGCCGCCTGCTACCTCCGCGTCCGCCAAATCCAAACAAATCTCCCAGTATATCATCGAGTCCGCCCCCACCAAAATCAAAGTTAAACGTCTGTCCGTTGAAGTTAAATCCACCGGCCGATCCGCCAAATGGATTAAATCCACCGTATCCACCTGCCCCACCATAACCAGCACCAGACGCCCTGCCTACTCCAGCATGGCCAAACTGGTCATACCTTGCTCGTTTCTGCTTATCAGAAAGCACCTCGTGCGCTTCATTAATTTCCTTAAACTTCGCTTCTGCTTCCTTATCTCCAGGATTTCGGTCGGGATGATACTTCACCGCTAACTTCCGGTAAGCCTTCTTTATCTCATCATCTGACGCGTTTTTGCTCACGCCAAGTACTTCATAATAATCTCGTTTAGTTGCCATATATTATATTATACACCACTAGCACTCAAAACACAAGAGTGCTAGTTAATCATCCCGATCAACCTACCCCAATAATTAATCTAACGGCACTATCGGTTTATACTGATAAATAATTTCATAATCTTCTGGTTTAAATCCTTTCTCACGAATACTAGCAAGCGCTGCCTCGTAATTTCCACCCGTCGTATCCGTAATGCGAAGACAAAACTCCTTCTCGCACCCATCAAAATCCCCTCCATCCACACGGTACTCTGTATAATTCCACTTTTCATCATACTTCGCCACCACAATCGGCAATACTTCCACAATCGGGTTCGCCGCTGCGTACACTCGTCCTTCTTCTGCCGCCCGCGCATCACCGATGGTATTAAGCAGCATCTGCTCTTCCGGATGCTCAAGGTACCACTCATAGCTCCCATCTGCGGGTAACAAATAAGTATATAACTTAGTTGTATTACCTGCAACCAAATTCACCGGTATCGTCTTTGATTCAAATCCCTCCATCGCTATCTCAGCGGTCAACTCGCCAGGCTCCATTCTGTACGTTCCATTTTTATATTCTTTCCCGTTTACCTTCACCTTAGCCATACTCGGCGCCACCAATATATCTAGCATAGCACTATATTTAGCATTAATAATCACCGCCACCAGCACCGCCATAAGCACTGCTACCGTAGCAATTCCACCTATTATCCAATATTTTCTGCGAGTTTTTGGTTCCATTTTATTTCCTTCTAAACACTCTAAAATTCATTCCAGCATAATAATCACTATAATGATCCGCTGTCCTATCACAATGCGATGCCGACGCGATTTTGTACGTACCATCCGTAAGCCGTACTACTATCTCCACATGCGAACCACTTGCCCTTATATCACCAGGCTGCAAGTTTGATGTATTACCAAGATTTGGTATCTCTTCATATAATGGCGACCCCGCCAAATAATCAAGTTGCATCGCCGCGCCGCAACATGGAAAATTACTATCCGCCCGCGAATATCGCATCACTGTCGCAAGAAAAGCATCACAACTATACCCGCCTTTCGAACACACATCACCTAGCATATTCACACCAGTCTGTTGCAAAGCCCCTTTATACGCCTCATTGGGATCAGTCACCGCGTGAGTTCTGTCTGGCCACGACAAAGCAATCGCCGTCGAGTTGATATCACCATTACCCGCCGCCGCAAACACGCAAGTAGCGTACGTCGTGATCACCTCATCGCTCTCACCGCCAGCATTGGCCGCCGCATTTTCAAGCATACTACTCTCATTAGCTAGTTCTGCGGACGATTTCCAGCCATTTTCGCGCGCACGATTCTCCACCGCCGCAATCAACGTCGAAAGTTTCGCTACGTAATTTGGGTCCGTCGCATATCCCGCTGCTTTTATCGCTTCGGCGTACGCATACGGATTTGTTACTGTATCCCCACTAAATACCCCGTGATTTCTATACGTCGCGGTATTCCTGATGTTTTCATAGTATCCTCGCCATCCCGCCTCAGGCGTTTCATACGAAAACGCATTATTCGGGTTCGAATCAAACGCGCCAATCCCAAAGAAATTGTTTCGTTCCCTTGCAAAACTCGACGTTCCCGCCGCCGATTCCAAGATCCCCTGTGCCATCACCGCTTCCCACGGTATCCCATACGCCACCGACAAGTTCGCCGCAATCGGCTGGTATGTGTCCACAAACGCCGCTTGTAAGTCCGATAGCCCCGCCGATGCCTCCCCATTAAATCCACCCATCACCGTACTTTGGCACGTCGCCCCACTCGGGTCGTAAAACAAAATATTATTCTGCGCATAAAAATACAACTCTTCCTCACTAATCGCCCGCACAATATTTGTACCACTCATCGTAAGCATCAAAAAACCTAGCATCACCGTCGCAAACCGCCACAAAACCTTCCTTATCATACCTATATTATAACACATTAGCACATCTTTACCAAGTCTTATAGATATACTCCACTCTATAATTCTTTACATCTAGCCCATTTTTTCTAAAATACTCCGCAACTTGTCTCTGCACTTCCGCTACATATTCATCCACATCCCCATCAAAATACACACTCTCTGCCGGATCCATCAATACTTCAATATATTCACTATCACCATCACCCTTAATGCTTACCCTATAATCCTCACCAAAATATGGTAATATCCCAACCACACTTTCTTCTTTTTCCGCAATCACAGGATTCTTCTCACAATTAAATCCATCATTAAATATAAGTTCCGACGCCGACGCACAGTATGCATTTACAACTCCTAAATCCATCCCGGCTTTCATTTCGTCTTTTATCCACACAAAACTAATCAAATACGTATAACCCAAACTTTCTATATCTAGAGTCCCCTCAGTTTTATAGCTTATTACACCATCTATGTTATATTCATCCGTTTTGCACGTATCCACCCGCATTGTTGCGTAATAAGTTGCATCTGTTTTTTTATTATTTACTTCATTTTGATAAACTACTACGTTATACATCCCACTCGCCAAATTGTCCCTAGAATATCCAGATATCCCACTTGCACATTCGCCAATATTATTGATTATTACTTTTTCCTTTACACCGTTATAATATGCCAATACTACCGAAACCACCGTAATTACAGCCACGAAAACAATAGCCGATATGATAATAATAATTCTATTTCGTCTCACATTAGACTCCATATCTCGTCCCCAAATGATTTATTTTTAGTTTATCCTGCATTACTGCAAAAGTTGCATTTCTCGAAGTAAAATCATCCAAAGTTCGCCTACGTATTTCTACGCTATGTTTTGTAGACCCTTGTGGTCCCATATTGTTCTCAATCGTCAAAAATGTCCCATCACCAAAATCCCCGACTACCACCCCAGTATGCCCAGCTGCGCTACCGCTAAGCTGCGAAAAAACACTAAATGGTGTCGGATAATTTGTAATTACTATTTCATCGTTTGCCCTCCCGAGATTCGACACTACATCTACGCCATTTCCGCCATTATATATATAGTCGGTCATCATAGTCGTAAACCACCCAGAAAAAGCCGTACACTGACCGCAATATGTTCCACCCCAACACCCAGATGTACGAGCATTAGTTTTAATAGTCCCATCGCTCACCCAACCATCCACTACCGATGCTCGTGCCCTTACAAAACTATCATCCCTTGGCGTTGGCAGCAGTACATTCATTTCAGCAAATTCAACATATGGATAATTCGTATCATACAAAAAATTCGTATCAGCTATAAATTGATTCACCAATTTCAAAGCATCCTCTACGGCTGTAACATTATTAGGTATAGCACAAGTGCTCTTCGCTC
The DNA here is from genome assembly GCA_964535375.1 of uncultured Candidatus Saccharibacteria bacterium. Taxonomy (GTDB): domain Bacteria; phylum Patescibacteriota; class Saccharimonadia; order Saccharimonadales; family Saccharimonadaceae; genus Nanosyncoccus. The sequence goes on from CAZHTQ010000002.1 coordinate 11,387, forward strand.
CAATAGTCACCTTATTAGATCCCGCAGCGGCCCCGCCAAGCGATTGCTCCACCGCATCAAAATCTCCATTCGTGTACATTTCGTAAAAGTGCTCCGCATCTTGCACCCTCTTATTGTACGACGCCTCGCCCGGCCTGCATCCAGCGCACCCCTCATATCTTTGAGCTGCATTGCCGGCCATACTTGCCACCGTAGTCTGATCATAGAATGATTTATAGGTGACCGAATTCAGTTCATCATAAATCATTTTTATTGACACACACCACAATGCCCAATAGTCATCCTCCTTCCCAGTTTCGTCTATTATCGCTTGCCTCAGCTGTTCATCACTATATTTACCATAAGTCTTATATGCATCACCTTCAAAGTATTTTAATAACCCAGCTTCACTCATCCTATCTAAGAAATTAATTCTTCTTCCATGCGACGACCACTGAATAAACCCAAGCCCTATTCCAGTTACTCCCCTCCCCACATGATATTGGGAGTAAATATTATTCATACACGCCGCATGATGTGCTCCATCTGTATTATCGAGCCATATGTCATATTCCTTCCCCTCCATTGTCAAACATCCACGCGTTCTTGCTATATTATACGCATCCTCTTGTCTTGTCGGCGTAGACCCTTCGTTTACAATATTCCCCATAATGGCTGCTGCCTGCTCGGGGGTGAAGCCCACGTGCCTTAATGCCGACCACAATTTTTCCTCTTTAGTATCTCCCGTAATATAACAATCGCCACCATTTGCGCAAAAATTCCCGCCACCACCATACCTAAACAACGGATCATAAAAATAAATATTATTCTCCGCGTAAATCTTATACTCTTCTTCTGTAAGCGCTAGCGCTCCAGGAACTAAGTGCACACCTCCACATAAAAAAGCCATCATCAAGACTACGAATCTTGTGACAACTTTTTTCATCTATCTCCTCCCCTGCGCACCCGCAGTATTTGGATTAGTCGTAATCAACTTTTCCTCGGTTTCGCTCGCTATTACCTGTATATGCACGTGGTTTTGCCCCGCAAAGAACAACCCCTGCCCCACCGGGAAGTTAGACAATCTTCGCTTCTCTTCCTCCGTCAATTTAAACACGTCCGATAGCACGTCCACCGCACTCGTAGATTGTTTGAGCAGTAGTTGCATCGACGAGTTCGCTACAATCGCCCGCCCCATCTTCATCCCCATAAAATCTTCCACGTCTTGTGTAATCGTTGTAAGCCCCAGATAATATTTCCTTGCTCGCTTTGCCAGCGAAAACAAAAAGTTTGCCGAATCTTCATATTGCATTAATTGCCACGCCTCATCCACTATAAGAAGTCGCTTTTTTTGATTCGCTCGCACCACATTCCATATATGTGACAGCACAATATACATCGCCACCGGTCTTAATTCATCTTCAAGGTCGCGGATATTAAACACTACCATTTGATTATTGATATCCACATTGCTTTGCTGTGAAAAAATCCCTGCAAAAGTCCCTGTTGTATATTTACGGAGCCTCTGCGCAAGCTGCGGCCCACTCCCACCCATATGTAGCAAAGTGTCATATAGATTAAGGATTGTTGGCGGTGTACTTTGGTGCGTCAACGGGTCCGACGTAATCCCCGCCCTCGCATACGTATCAATCAATGCCTGGTCTAAGTCTGCTTCCTCATTAGCAGTAAGCCCCGCCGCTATTTGCCCGCCACTCGCCGACCCAGTCGCACCAAGCATCAGCCGAAACAGCCCGTGCAGCGTTACAAGGTTAGCACGCAACGCATCATTTGCATCCTCAGCATCAACTACTTTAGGCAAATCAAACGGATTAATTCTCACATCCGAATTAAGCGACAATCGTATATACGACCCACCCACCGCATCACATAATTTCTGATACTCATTCTCCGGATCTATTATTAGCACCTCTGCCCCCACCATCATACTGCGAAGTGCTTCCAGCTTCACCGTAAACGATTTACCTGCACCAGACTTTGCAAATACCACCATATTCGCATTTTCCAAGCTAAACCGATCAAATATCACTAGCCCATTATTGTGCATATTTATACCATAGAGTATCCCTTTATCCTGCGTAAGATCCGCACTCGTAAACGGAAACGACGTAGATATCGCTCCAGTATTCATATTGCGCCGTATCTGCAATTGATCCGTACATTGTGGCATTGTGGAATTCAGCCCTTGCTCTTGCTGGCTCGACGCCACCTTTGAAAAAATCATCTGCTGCCCAAAAATCGTTTCGATCTTTTGCTGTACAAATTTCAGCTCATCCAAAGAATCCGCCCACAGCGTCACATACAGCCCAAACCGGAAAAACCTCTCCGCCCCCACCTGTAATTGGTCGCGAAGCTCTTCCGCATCACTAATTGCCGCTTCCAGCTCAGGATCACGCACCCGCCCCTTTTCCGCATTCAAGTTCATCGATGCCTCGAGCTGCGTCACCTTAGTGCGCAAATTCTTCATCACTACCGCCGATTCTACCGGATATATATACATAGATACATCTATCACTTCGTCCATATTAATAATCGGTGAAATCCACCCAGTATATAGTGAACGTGGGTATCCATACACATAAAGTGTCCTTCCATATTTTGTTCCCAGTCTAAAGTAATCCGAATGGATTTCTATCGCACTCGGACTTATCAAATCCCTAAGTGTATTTGTACCCTGTTCAAACGCCTGCTGAATCTGTGCCAGCTCCATAGCTTCAGCCTGCGCCGCTAGCTCCGCTTGCGTCAATTGTTTCTTTTTTCTACTCATTTGCTTTTTCTCCCTTTTTCACGTACATCGTTGCTAGCTTGTTAAAATCCACCAGCGGCTCCCTTACCGCCGTATCCGGATTGTTATAATTATAATATAACTCTGCAAGTTCCCTCGTATTTAATCTCACCGATTGTATTCCAATCTGAAAAAGCCCATTCGTCACCGAATCCACTCTGTTATTTAACTCCGACAGCGCCTTGTCATAAGTCACTCGGTCTATTCTTGTCACCTCTGACCCCTTCGCCTTACCAAACGTCTTAAACAAATTTTTTGTTTGTTGCAAAACCTTTTCCGCATCCGGTGACGAATAGTACGGTATCACGATAAAAAACGATTTATCCATAATATTCGCTTCTTGCGAAAGTATATCTATAAAATTAATATAATCATCCATCAGTACCCCAAGCAACATATTATCGTTATTGCGCCGAATCTCCATCAATCTCTCAATATACGGTCCAATGTCTACCCGCTGGCTCCGCACCAATATTTGTGTTGTAAATCTTAGCGAATTCAAAAAATTCTGATACGAATATTCCACGCCTTCTCGTTCCATATCGCTCATCAGGTCAAAGTTGATAGACTTACATGCTACCACCGCACGAAAGGATCCATCTTTCATAATCACCACATTATCACGCATCTCCGATATTAATAGCGTCGCTTGCGTAGAAGTCGGTACTTCCTTATTTGGCGAAACCGGCGCCGCTGCCGCCGCACCCATTGCTGCCGCGCCCATCATTTGCGCTTGCTGCCCTTGCGCATTCATATTTGCTAGCTGCACATTTGCCGCCACCGCCGCTGCATTTTGCTGTGGCATTATTGTCTGCGGACTTCCTTGCATCTGGTTTTGCTGTGGCAATATTTGTTGTGGTTGCATATTTTTAGTGGAGCGAGATAAACACTTCGCCCGTATCCTTTCTATTTATTCTATTAGCTTCTTTCGCAATCGTCGCAACGGAAAAATCAGAATTATTTGCTAATTCCATTATACTATTTTTTACTGGTTTTGTGCTAACATTTTGTTTTGCGGGCTGTTGCGCAGCCGAAATTGTATTTGCCACCGCACCCGGCGCTACACTTGGCATCGTCGGCGACACATACACGCTCTCACGCGTCACCTGCACTGGCTCAGCCTCGCGCATCCGTTGCGCCGCTTGCGCCATTTCCTGTCGCTTTTGTCTCTCACGCACCTCCTCAAAATTCCCCACCCCCATATAACTCTCACTTCTATCTATCGCTTCACGCATCTCACGTATCGCTTCTTCGTGCCTAGCCCGCCTATCTTGATTAATTGTACGGTCAAGATTTAGTGCCTTATAACTATCAAACATATCTGCCGTCGCGTTTGCTTCTGCTACCAAATCTTCACGCATATTATTATTCACTGCGCCTTTTATCGCATAACCCTGCGTATCCACAATGTCTGCAAGAAACGACAGCCTATGCGTCGCCTCTTCCTGCGACAAATCCCTAGTGCGCACATCCTCCACAATCTTTGGTGCCGTAATCAAAATCGTAGATTCCCGCTGCCCCGGTACCCACACCCGCGTTCGCGGCTTTATGTAATATTGCACGAGCGCCGCAAGATACGTTTCCATCGGCTGATCTTTTTTTAGTGGCAACGCTAGTGCCAAGAAAAGCAGTACCGGCGGAAGCGGCAATATCGCAAGCAACGGAAATATCTGAAAAAGCCCCACCGCAAGCGCCACCAATCCCGCCGCGATTAATAGGTACACAAACTGCCGAAAACTAAACGGCCCGATCAATTTGTCATCCGCTTCAACATCTTGAGGTACCTTATATACCGCCATACATTTATTATATCATATATCCCCACTTAATCATAATCATCAAAAACCGCCGAGGGGATCTCGGCGGTTAAACATTTCCCGTTTACAATAAGTTGCTAAGCAACTTCGTAATCTCATCGAGAAGTTCCGGCATCTTCGCATCATTGTGCTTTTCGTAGTACTCCTTAAAGTCATTTAGAACTATCGGTGCATTCTCGCCTACGATATCGCATACAGCGTTAAAGAAACCATTCGCATCGTTGTCTTTCTCTAACTTATTATAAATTTCTCCAATCACACTCAGCACATTGCCAATCTCCGCACTGCTAAATAGCCCAACTCTTTCCGAAGCCTTAGTCTTATCACCGTCATTATTTGCAGCATTCCGCTGATTATATATTTCTTGCAATTCTCTGAGAATTCGATCAGCCTCTTTTTCCTCGACATTGATATCTTCATTTTTAGCCCCAGCAGCAATCTTTTCTTTCTTTATCTTTGACTTCTCTGCAATAAACTTAGAAAGACCACTACGTTCACTACCGTCATCGCCATCAAGCCCTAAGAAGTTGCGAAGTTTTGGCTTAGAGTCAAGCACGCCTCGCCGCTTGTTAGTCCTGCTAATCTGCTCTAGTACACCCATATCAATGCATTGTCGGAACATTTCCCTGTCCTCAACTGTAGTAAGCAACTTCGATTTCTCCTCATCGCTCAAGTCACTATATTTTTCGTTGATAGTATCCACTAAGATGTTATGTAAATCCGGATGTTCCTCAATAAACCACTCAGGCAATAATTTCTCGTAGGCCACAAGTTCATCGGTCCGCATACTAAGCACCTGACTTGGCAACAATGCTTTAAGGTAATCTTTTGCCCATTTTTTACGATACGCCTTATAATCACCTATATTCTCACCAAATCTCTTTTGCAATTTCTCATCATCGAAAATAGATTGAAGCTCATATGAACCATCTTCTTTCTGCTTCTTGCCATATCCAGTTACGCTCTTTACCATACTCACTAATGCTTCACTACCAGACAATGTTTTTCGCATTGCCGAAATCAACTGTGGTGCAATTGCATTATTTACACCAGAAAGAGTCTCCTCAAATTCATCATAATCATGAATCGTCCCGTCTTTATCTGTATATGCATCCATCACGCTATCAAAGAAGTTGTCCATAGCAGTCCTCTCGATCCCATCAAGCGAAGTACCCTCCATTAATACTTTCATGCCCTTCTTTGCATATTTTCTATGTTCTTTATCATGTGGGTCGCCTGGTTCATAATAGTACCCCTTCACGTATTCATCGTAGTCCACTGTCATTTTCTGACGGTCATTCTTATTATATACATGTGCCGTCTCTAGATTGATATATTTACCAAATCTCCTGAGCCACGGGTCGTTATCTTTTACTTCAAACATCAAGAATGATGCTAACGCTTGCGATGCGTGTGTACCTAACTGGATTACACTTTCGCCACCGTTCGCTTCACTTCTTAAGAAGTTCATCATCTGCTTTCTTACTAAGTCTGTATCACCACGCATATTAAGCACACGCAGCCCAGGAATAATAGCATCCATCAAGTCGGCTGCTTCTTTCATCTTGGTAATTTCACCAAGTCTATACTCAACATCCCTTGTTGGCGGTGTGAGTTCGAAATACTTCTGATACTTCGTAGCAATCGTTTTTGCCTGCGTATCATATGCATGTGCCGCAAAGGCCGCCGTATACTGCGTGTCTTGCAAATTGCCATCCATCACGCCAAGCGCCGTCGCATAGCGAGATTCCGCTTCCAGCCTATTAGCAATATCATGCCTCTTGTACGTCGCTTCACCTACATGTAGCGAGTCAAAGTGTGCATTCATCGCATCTTCCATACGCTTGTGGAAGCCCACAGCATTATCGTAATCAATCTTCTCAGTACGCGCCTGCTCCATCTTGAGCTTATCAAACGCCCTTATAGTTTCATTATCAAGCTGTTCAAGTCTTGCATTTTGCGCAGCATTAACACCCATACCACCAATGCCCTTATCAAAGTTATTTTTGTGACGCAAAATCGTCTGCTGATACTGCACTCTCCTATACTGCGCCTCGTACGCTTCCTCGCCCTCGCGCGAAATCGTCTTCATATTTCTGCTACGATAATTCCGCAGCGCTGCATAAGCCTGTCCCCGAAGTTTTACCGTCTCAGCATGCTCTTTAGTCTCTTCTTCGCGCGCCACTCTGCGATCGCTTAAGAACTGCGTTAACCTAAGCGACGGCGTAAACACATCCCTAGACGCCAAATACTTTTGTCGTGTAAGCTCCCTACGCGATTCTGCCCAACCACGGTTGACCGCAAGTGGCTTCGCCACCATAGAAGATAGTTTTGCATTGACGTTCGAAAGAAACGTCCCACTCATCTTCATCAGCGACCACGAAAGCACCAGTGGCATCACCTGTATCAACACACCTACAAGTACCCAGAATCCACTCGTTGCGCTCACAATTATTGCCCATCCTGCCAGTGACGACGCTCCAAAAAGCAACGAGAACATCGGGTAAAACACCAACATCCTAAACAATAAATCTTTCCACTGCCTAAACCATTTTTCTGTATTCGGCAAAATATACGCCATCACCGCAAGCGGCGCAATCATAATCAGTATCGCCACCACCGCCTGCCTGAGCGCAATCGTAATAAGTCCAATCACTACCGCCGCTATCGCACCGAGCACCGTCGGTATCAACATCCATATCGCGCCCGCTTCAAACGCCACTACTCCAGCGCCTATCGCCAGCCCCGTCCCACCGGAAAGTGCCGCGTACATCTCAGCCATAGACACGTGCGCTGCCCCACTCACCGTCGTCGTTGCTAGGGTATTTGTTTCTATTGTCTCAAATAACCCCCTCAAACTCTCGCCAATAATGTTCGACGCGTCCACCGCCAGCGAGCAAATCACAAACGACAAATTCACCAGTATCGCCCCCACAATCAATTTTGGTAAAGTCTTTTTCAGCCCATAATTATTAATCCCCGCCCCTGTAAGCTGCGAATACACCATCACCAGAAGGAATATAATAAATAGTATATTCGTCACCCCTCGCATATATTTCCAAATCTCATAAATCGGCTGCCCGTCTTCCATCGTCGCTGGATTAATCACCAGCACTTCCTCAATCTTATCATACAAAAAGTCTACCGCTTCCGACACCTTCCCTGTCGCCGGACATACCAACCAGCCTAACGCCCCCAAACTTTCTTGACAAGACTTACTCTCCACAGTTTGCGTAGCATCAGTATTTGCTTGCTCATCGTTTGTCCCCTGAGCCTCTACATTCTCGCTCACTTTCTCCGTTGTACTCTCAGTCACAGGCGATTCTACCGGCTCTGCATATACCGGCACTGTCCCCATTATTCCCATCATACCAAAAAGACACCCAAAAACGGCACTTGCTATCCTAATTTTTGAAAATCTTTTTACCATCATAATAATAATTAGGAAAAATCGCCTCCCTTTCAAGGCATGCTGTAATTATAGCACGCATAAGCGTTTTTGTCAAGACCCTTCCCGCCATAATCTTGTAAAATCTCTCATGATGTGATAATATTATACTAAATTAATACGGATTAACTATGATAACATTTTTCAAAAAACTATTTGTTTCGGTTGCAATATTTTTCGCGGTCGCCGGTGCAGTGACCACGGTCTCTGCCACACCCACTTATGCCGCCGGCAACGATCTAGGCAGTTGCCGCAATTTATTTGGCATGACTTCCTGGGACTGCGGCCTTCAAAGTTGGGATAGTCAAGAAAATCTCACTAACAACATCGTCCTCATCGCTTCCAATATCCTTACCGATCTCACCGTGCTTGCCACCTATCTTACCATTGGCTTTGTTATCTATGGTGGCTACATGTATATCTTCTCCGCTGGCGACACCACCAAAGTTGCCGCCGGCAAAAAAACCTTAACCCGCGCCTTCATCGGCCTCGCCATCGTCACCCTCTCCAATGTCATATTAAATAGCATCCGCATCGCCTTCCTTGGCAGTAGCGGTTCCTTCGCCAAAGACTGCACCAATACCGCCTGTGTTGACCAAGTCTCTTTCGTTACCAATGCCATCAACTGGTTTATCGGTACCGCTGGCGCCATTGCTCTTGTCTTTGTCTTTATCGGCGGCATTGGCTATCTCACTTCCTCCGGCGACGCCGCCAAACTCCAAAAAGCCAAAAACACCATCCTCTACGCCCTTATTGGTCTTGCTATCGCTGCCCTGTCATTAACCATCACGGCGTTTGCCTCAAATCTCATCCGTCAGGCAGACGACGTCGCTATATATAATAATACAATTATCGCAAAGGAGTAACTAATGAAAAAACTCATTATCACAATCTTCACGAGCCTCGCTCTCTTACTTGGTTTCACGAGCATCATTACGCTACCAGCTAAAGCTGCCGATAGCATATGCGAAATGTCCGGCGTCTCAGATGAAGTCAAAAAAGCCTCCGGCTGCGATGGTGGTAGCGATCAAGAGATTAGTGACTCTATAGTCACCATTATTAATGCCATTATAGCAATACTCGGTCTTGTTGCAGTCATAGTTATTGTTTATGGCGGTATTCAGTATATGACGTCCGCTGGCGATTCAAGTAAACTCAAACGCGCCAAAGATACAATACTCTACGCCGTCATAGGATTAATCATCAGCGTATTGGCCTTCGCCATAACAAACTTCACAATAAGCATTATTAAGAGTAGTGGCAGTTCCTCATCCAACGACTCCACCGACTACTCTTCTACCAGCAACTATAATTCCTCGCAATACGACAAACCAGCTTCCGTAAAATAACTATTGCATTTTTAACGAATCTGTTGTAAAATAATAACAAGTATAATAAAGGACAACAAATGAAAGAATTATTCACAAGACTCGCAGTCACCACACCAATTGATGAGATTACAGGCGATAATGTTGCTGGTTCTTCCGAACTTAAAGGTAACATCATCGGCATTATCAATGCCATCATTGGTATCCTGGGCATCGTAGCAGTTATAGTCATTATTATCGGTGGTATTACATATATGACTTCTTCTGGCGATTCCAGCAAAGTTAAGAAGGCTAAGGATACCATTCTCTACGGCATTATTGGTCTAGTCATTTGTATTCTTGCGTTTGCAATTGTAAACTTCGTTATTAACGGCCTCATCAATGCCTAATAACAAAATCCCCTTCGGGGGATTTTTTTATTATCAGACACTGGTATCGTACTAACATCACGCCAGCACCGCGCTCGTTCTACACCAGCACAACACTTGTTATGCATCCGTACCAACCCCTCAAACAAAATAACCGCTCTTACTCAAGCGGTTATTCTTGACCTGATTACCACCTTACTGAATCGCAATGCGCTTTGGTGCCTCTGCCTGCACCTTCTCAAACGAAATAGTTAGTACGCCGTCTTTAAGCTCAGCTTTTACACTATTCTCATCTTCCCGCACCTGCACAGGAAGCGCAATCGTTCGCGAAAACTCACCCCAGTAACACTCTTGAATGTGCCACCTAGTCGTCTGTTCATCTTCGCCCCCCGATAGCACACCAGATATCGTCAAAATATTATCAGAAATGCTCACATCTAGGTCGGATTTCGATATCCCAGCCGTCCGGGCTTTTACTACTAATTTATCGGCGGTTTCATAGACATCCACAGCGAGCTGCCCAGGAAAATCGTCAGTATCATCAGCCCACTCATCTGATGGCGTTGGTTCGTTTGCTGCAGGTTGCGGTTCTACCGGCGCATCATCTAACACGGGCGCAAGACTCTCATCCTCGCCACCTAGGAATGCCGCCGCAAGATCGTCTTCCATCAGCAAATCTTCGTTATTTGCACGAGCCATATTTCCTCCACTTATATTGTTATGCTTTATTATATATCATTTCCATGCTAAAATCAAGAGAATATGCCCAAAAATGTAAAAATTACAACAAGAATAAGCATCATAGACCTTTTCGCACCCCACTCCTGTAGGGGTTGCGGCCGCCTAGGCAGTCCACTTTGCAACCGTTGTAAAAAATACATTTTATCCACCACCCACAGCATTTGTCCGTATTGCCATCAACCTAGCACCGGTTTATGTACATGCCACAAAATTACTTTACCAGTCTACACCATCGGCGAACGCTCCGGTCTTTTAGACCTTGCTCTGCACGCTTACAAATACGATTCTACCCGCGCTCTTGCCCCAGTTCTCGCCGCTTTACTTGCTGCGCGTTTGCCGAGTAATCTCCCGGCCACCACCGTTATCGTTCCCCTGCCCACCGCCACTCACCACATCCGCAGTCGCGGTTTTGATCACACTCGCCTTCTCGCCAAGCATCTATCTCGCATCACCGGCTTTCCTGTCGCCAAATTACTACTCCGCAGCCACAACACCGTCCAAGTTGGTACCGACAAAATCACCCGTATCACTCAGGCACGTTCCGCCTACGCACTTAATCCTCACTCAACCATTGGTTCTTCTGCCACCTATTTATTACTAGACGACATCTGGACCACCGGCGCCAGTATGCTCGCCGCCGCCGACATCTTAAAGTCCGCCGGCGCTCACAATCTTATTCTCGCCCCTCTCGCCATCAGTATCCTATAGTAAAAAGAAATGGAATTTACTCCCATTTCTTTTTTATACTAGTAGCTTTTCCTAAGTTGACTTAGGCCGCAGGCGCGCTATTCGGCAATGCCTCAATCACAAAATTCACAATCGCAAACGCGAGGAAGCATATCACTAACCCAATAATAGCATATAACACCGTATTCTTGGCATCAGTCACTTTCTTCGAATCACCACCACTCACTACATAGCGAATCCCACCAATGATCAACATAATCACCGCCACAATACCCACAATATACAAAATCACATTCGTCACCTGGCGAAATACCCCAGTATCACCAAAAAGGTTTTCTGGGCAACCATCACACCGCGCTGCCTCAGCGCCCTCCTGTAAAGTTAATGCTGAAACGCTACCCGATACTATCGCCGTAGCCACAATCCCACACGCAATTATTGGTAGTAAAAGTTTAAATGCATTTTTCATACCTTAATTATACCACATTAATCAAAAAATTGCCATATATGGCAATTATTTGGCGGAGGGTGAGGGATTTGAACCCTCGCTCCAGATTGCTCCAGACTAACTCGTTAGCAATGAGTCCCCTTCGACCACTTGGGTAACCCTCCATTACTACTATTCTATCACATTTTTCAATTTTTTGTTAAAAATGATATAATTATTTTATGGCAACCAAATTACATCCCGTTTCCTGGGAAGCAGAAGAATACATCGTAAAAAGTCACAACGCCGGCTGGTACGTCGGGCTCGCATTTATCACCCTTGCGCTCAGCGCTCTCGCCATCTGGCTTCAAGGCTGGACTTTTCTCGCTCTTATCCTCGTTAGCGCCCTTACTATCCTCATTTTCGCCCTACGCCCTCCTCGCACCATCAAATACCGTATCGATAATCAAGGCATCACCGAAGGCACCATCACGCATCATTACAGCGATTTTCGCGCCTTTGGCTTATTGCAAGAGGGCGAACATTATTCCGCCGTCCTCATCCCCAAAAAACGCTTCGCCATGAGCGTCAAAATCTACTTTCCCGAAGGCAGCGGCGAAGGCATCGTCGATTACCTCGGCAATCATCTCCCAATGGAACCAGTCAAGCTAGATTTATTAGATAAACTCGTAAATTTCTTGCGCATTTAAAAAAAGTGTGCTATTATAGATATAAGTATAAACATTATTTAAAGGTGGGCAAATGAATCCAACAGTAGACAACGATTTACAAAAAGCAATCGACGACATCACAAAAAACACTAATACCGATCCGGTCTTCGCAGACCCAGTAGCGGCACCCGCGCCAGAACTTAATATGGCACCAGCCGGCCCAGCCGCGCCTATTAGCGATTTCCGTCCCGGCCCTGCACCACGGCCCATGCCGCGCCCAGTTGCACCGCGCCCTGCCGCACCTGCTCCTATGCCGATGCCACCAGTCTCTGCTCCTACACCAGCACCAGAGCCTATTGCTGCGCCAGCACCATTGCCACCAGCACCAGAGCTAGTCTCAGAAGAGTCTTACGCTTCCGAAACCATCACTACTACCAATCCCGACATGCAGTCCGTCAAGGAAGCCGCCCTTCGCGACCTCGCCCCACTTCTAGGTAAGATCGACATGGACTCTTCCAAAAAATTCAATCTTTACAAAAACATCCATGAAGATCTTCACGACAACTCCATCATTGGTGATGCCTATGCCGCCGCTCGCAACATCTCCGATGATACCGAACGCGGCGAAGCCCTCCTCTACCTCGTTGAGTCTATCGACAACATGTAATTCATTTCCTTTCCGAATAAAAATCTAAAAACTTCCGAGAATTAATTTCTCGGAAGTTTTTCATGCTAAGATCTCTTCGTTGGGGGCTTCCAAGAAGCCCCCACTTATATCTAGTACATTCCGCCCATATCTGGCGTAGCCGGCTTTTCTTCCGGAATCTCGCAAATTAACGCGCCCATCGTAATCGCCGTCGCTGCGATCGACACCGCATTCTTTACCGCTTCCATTGTTACCTTGGCAGGATCTATCACGCCGGCTTTCTTAAGATCCACCAGCCCAGCACTAGGCTCCATCACGTTTACACCCTGTCCCGGCTTTGCAGCTTCTACTGCCGCAAGGAGTGCCTGCGCATTAAGCCCCGCATTTTCCATAATATGTACAAATGGCGCCTTAAGAGCCTCGCGTACTATCCGCGTACCAGCATCTTCACTAGTTAATGTACATGCCGCATTTACTAGTGTCACCCCGCCACCAGTTACAATACCGTCCGCAAGCGCTGCTTTCACCGCCGCCACCGCATCATCTACGCGGAACTTTTTCTCATCTATTTCGGTTTCGGTTGCGCCACCCACTTTAATTACCGCCACCTTGCCAGAAAGCGCCGCCGCCCGCTTCTCTAACTCTTCACGCTCATAGTCAGACTTTGCCAGTTTCGCCTGCGCGTTAATCAGCTCAATCCTCGCCGCCACCGCATTAGAAGCCCCCGCACCCTTAATAATCGTAGTAGAATCTTTCTCGGCAATTACTTTTCCACAAGACCCAAGCACTTCCATCCCCACTTCTTCTAGCTTTAATCCCTTGTCTGCCGACACCACTGTTGCGTCAGTCAGTATCGCAATATCTTCCATTATTTCTTTGCGGCGTTCACCAAATGCCGGCGCCTTTAACACTAGCGAATTAAACACGCCCTTTAGTTTATTAAGTACGAGAAGTGACAACGCCTCACCCTCTACTTCTTCGGCAATGATTACTAAGTCCTTCCGCCCAGCCTGCGCGCACTTCTCAAGCAGCGGTAAAATATCACTAGCCGCACTTATCTTTTTATCTGTCACAAGCACCAAAGGTTTATCAAATACCGCCTCTTGCCGATTTACGTCAGTTATGAAGAATGCCGAAGCGTACCCTTTGTCGTAAGAAAATCCCTCTACGATTTCCTGCTCCATTTCAAGCCCCTGCCCAGCTTCCACGGTTACCACGCCGTCTTTGCCAATCTTTGAAATCACCTCAGCAATTAGTTTACCAATCTCCGCATCACCCGCCGAAATCGTCGCCACTTCCGCCACCTTTGACGAATCCCCCTCTATCTTCTCCGCCGACTTCTTAATCTCTGCTATTGTCTCGGCACCGGCTTTCTCTATCCCACGGCGTAGTTCCATTGGGTTCATTCCCGCCGCAATCAATTTATTCGCCTCTGCCAAAATATTATAGGTAAGCACGGTTACCGTAGTTGTACCGTCTCCCGCCACCTTGTTCAATTTCTGCGCCGCGGTCTTGATCAGCTTTGCCCCCACTGCCTCACCTAGTTTTTCATCTTTATTTGGTAGTTCTACCGCCTCAGCCACCGTTACGCCGTCGTGCGTAATCACCGGCGCACCGTATTCTTTCTCTATTATTACATTTTTACCCTTTGGTCCAAATGTTACCTTCACTGCATCATACAGCTGTTTCGCACCAGATAGTACTTTCTCACGCGCTTCTGCTTCATAATAAATCTTCTTTGCCATTTTTATCCTTTCTAGTTTATCCACAAATTATCCACAATTTGTACAATTTTTCCACCATTTTTCCACAGAGTTTTCCACAGGTTTTCCACAACCTACAATGTAGCCAGTACGTCCTCTTCTTTCAAGATTATATAGTCGCTCTCGTCCACTTTTACCTCTGTTGTAGAATATTCCTTATAGACAATCTTATCGCCTTTCTTCACCTCTTTTACTTCTGGCCCTACCGACTCCACCACCGCATAGGCTGGTTTTTCCTTCGCCTCCCCTAGTAGTATCCCCGATGCCGTCTTTTCAGCCGGTTTCTCTACTTTCGCCACAATTCTGTCTTTCAATGGTTTTAATGCCATGTTTTATAACTCCTTTTCTACTTCCATTATAGCACAAAAATTGGCACTTTCAAGTACCGAGTGCCAATTTTCCGCCATTTTCTGTATTTTCGTACCGTGTCACCCATCCTAATCCAGCAAAAATCTCAATCTTTGCCGCATAGTCTCCGTAAGATGCATTATATTCACTAGCAATTCGTCCATTTCCACCTCCCTCAACCCATCCGCATTCCACCTCAGTATCAACCCCACCACCTCATCCACATATACATTATACAGACTATTTGAGTTTTTAGGCAACCTCATCACTACTTCAATTCTCCCGCGCAGTTCCATTACCATCTGCTCAACCACGCACCTATCACCTCCTCTAGCCAGCACCACAAATACCCGCTTATTTTGCAACATAAAAAATAACGCCTTCGCATAAAGGCTTTTTATTCTTACGCCTCTCCCTTTGAGAGCTTTTCTTATCATTCTTTTATATTTTCGCAAAATATACCTTTCGTAATCTGGTATGATTTCCCGCACCGTTTTATGATGGTTATAAATCGTAGATCTTGCCACACCTACCTTATCAGCCATAGTCCTTGCACTCGCACAAAGCTCGCCGTCAAAGTAAGCCTCAAGTATCGCCCACTCAATCCGCGCAAACCTCTTATTATTCAGTCTCTTCTCTGTAATCCCAGGACGATATCTCATCATAACCTCTCTTTATTCATTTATCTATCACCATGATATCACGCCAAATTATTTTTGTGAAGTATTTTTGGTCCCCACCTCACCACCCAATAATTATCGCCTATTCCTGAGTATCACCATACTTAGATGTTCCGACTTTTCCACATCTTTTCCACAGGCCCACTCATCCACCGCCTTCTTTACTCCAGGGAGCGCCGGATTATTGTAGTCGTGCACAATTATTACACCCCCATCCACCATCCTCGGCCCCACTAATTTTAAAGAGTCCTTTATCGACTCATAAAAGTCCCCGTCTAAGAATGCAAACGCAATTTTCTCTGGCATATCCTCCGGCGTAAGCTCGTTAAACCACGCCTTTTTAATCACCGGCACCTTAAGCCCCGCGCGAAGGAACCGTTCCTTCACTTCACGTTTCGTCACGGCTAGCTCCCCACCTCTAAAATCTTCCCCCAGCACAGACACATCTTTCGCGCTCTTCTCAGGTAACCCCTCAAACGAATCGTAGATGTATAGTCGCCTATCACTCGGCAAAATCTCAGCCACCAACAACGCCGTATCGCCTTTATAACAACCTAGTTCCACAAAATCCCCCGGCCGCACAAGACACTCCCGCGCGACCTCTATTATCTTCTCCGTTTCCGGTTGACTTACTTGATCATTCCGCCACGTCATAATGTTTATAGGAATCCAGAATAATACTTTCTCGGGGCACTGCGGAGCGCGGCAGCGCGAGAGGTAGCGCCGTCCGCCCGTGGCGACGGGCCGGACGGACGCGGCCCCGAAAAGTATTATTTGGATTCGTCAAGCAGCCTTCCCGCAGCGCTGATCATATACGCCGCCTCGTTGGTCGGTATGATGTAGATGGGCTTCGACCCCTCCTCCGCCACATTCGTATACCCCGCCTTCTTATCCATCGACGCCTCAGCTTTAATCTTAAAGCCCATAAACTCAAGATGCGACATTATCGCCGTCCTCACCGGTATTGACCTCTCCCCTATCGTCGCCGTAAATACAATTGCATCCACACCACTCATTTTCGCCGCAAACTCACCAATCTTCCCGGCCACGCCATCAATAAACATATTAAACGCCGCCACCGCCTCTGGCCGTCCCTCTTCTGCCATCGCGATTATCTCGCGCATATCGTTCGACCCAGCGAGCGCTGTAAGCCCAGACTCTTTGTTCATCACCTTGATGGCCTCCGCTGCACCCAATTTCTCGCCGAGCAGCGCCCCCACCGTCGGGTCTATCGACCCCGTCCTCGTAGACGACATCAAACCCTCAAGCGGCGTCTCGCCCATAGAAGTGTATGCCGGTTCCCCATCAATAAACCCAGTCACCGAGCATCCGCTCCCCAAATGGCATACTATCATTTTCTTTTCAAGTAGCCCAAGTTCACGAATTCGCCCCATCACGTATCCATAAGACGACCCGTGCGCGCCCCAGCGCCCCAGATCAAACTCTTCTATTACTTCGCGCGGCAAAGCATAAGCCGCATCCTTTCGCGTTTCACAAGTCAAATATTCCGAATCGCTCATCGTCATCACCGGCACCCCAGGGAAGGCCTCCTCAGCATTCTTCACACCACGCATTGCCCCCGGCACGTGAAGTGGGTACGTCACCTTAGCCTTCTCTAGCTCTACATAAGTTTCGTCATCTACGATATGGTGACGAGAAAAATACGTCCCCGCCGCCGGCGTCCTCACCAGTATCCCGTCCAACTTATGAGCCTCGTTGATGTACCCCTCTTTCTCAAGTATGGCCTTCGCCTCACGAAACGCCTCGTCCAGCGAATCCCACTCTTTATCTACCTTATATTCCGTTCCGTCCTCTTTGCTCACTGTGCAAATATACTTCTTCTTGCCATCGCTCTCCACTCCCTCAAAATACAGCGAGCATACTTCGTCCTCACCCTCATATAGCGAAAACTTCTCACTACTCGACCCAGAATTTAGCACTAAGAAAATTTTTGTATTGTTTGTTGCCATAATAACTCCTTTCCCCTATTATATCATACATTTATAAAAACCGCCTAAATCCTATTGACAAACCTTTAAGAAAAGAATATAATCTACATCATAAAGGTTATACAATTAAACAAACACAAAAAAGGAAAACTATGAAAAAAATACAATATTTTTTGGCATCCGCTGCCTCTGTATTAACATTAGCTACGGCTCCAGCAGCTGGCGTTTTTGCTGACCAAGCCGTCAGCCAAGATGTAACCGTAGGCGATGTCGACAGCACCATCTACGAACACCAGATTCACTGGGGCAATCTAGTGTTTGACTGGAAATACGACGAATCCACCAACACATATGGCTTCAAGTCAAAAATCGGTTGTGGCATAGTCGCAGACGGAGTAGAAGCGTCACAAGTTTACCAAGAAAACGGTAATCTTTATACAGACAACACATGTACGACCCTAGCTACTGGCGAGTTAAGCGCTAATGGACAATACTACGCCAAAACTATTTCCAGTGGTCACGTCACAGTGGAAGATAAATCCACTAATGGTCGTATTAATGCAAAAGCCATTTTTGAGCCAGCAAGTTCCTATAGCTGGGTTACCGGCAAAATCGGTTTACAACCCATGGGTATGGCTTACGGTGTACCCACCGCACTACTTGGATACAATCCAGCTACAGACACCATAACTTACAATGAATTATCGGATGGCAACCTCCAATCCACAGTATCGGGCGGCAGAATACTCGAAGGCTATCTATACCTCACGGTAAATGATACTGCAGCCGCACGCACCGCCAACATCGCCAGCAATGACAAAATCGGCGAACTTACAATAGAGATTACACCGCAAATTAACGATTAGGGTTTTACATGGCCAAATTCCCTAAACATTCCACAATCCTCAAATTTGCTGCTGTCTTTATCGGTGTAGCCGCATTCACATTCCTCGGAATCTTCCTAGCCACCCGCCCAGACGACCAGTCATCCCCTAGCGTGTCCAAAGATTCCGAGGCTATCGTAAAAGACGACGACCAGACTGCGTCCATGCGCTATAGAGGCTTTGTCACGGTTCAACCATCCGAAATTTCGCTATTCTTTGAAAATCCATCCACATCCCGTAAAACCATCCGACTCGAAATCACGGCCAATATCAATGGTGAAACTACCACCCTAGCGCAAGTTGATCACTTATCTCCCGGGGAAAAAATCGAAACACTACAGTATTTCCCCTCCCAGAACCTCGAGCCAGGAGCAGTATATCCAGGCAAGTTTATCCTGCATTTTTACGACGAATCAGGCAAAGAAGAAATCGTTAATTCGACCATCGATATCAGTGTAATCGTCAAATAACCATATTCGCTATTGACTTTTTAACAAAAGTGTGCTATAATAGAATCATATAGTCTGGGGGGCGCACTTTATCAAAGGTTAGTGCTATCCCCTTATATTATTGAGGAGGTAAAAATGAAAAAGTTCATAATAATGGTTGTCCTCTGCACCGCTATCATTACAGCGACCTGCATCGGGCTCAGCAAAAAGCCCGATCCCAAAACCGCAGCCATCGAAGCATGGCTCATTGCCCGTCAGTCCGGCGACGAATGGGCAGTCCGCCGCGCCACGTACGACCTGCTCAACGCAGGCGTCATCGGCCCGCACGCCGAGTCCTCCACCCAGTCCGAGAACTAAACACCAGCACTACCCTCAGCCCGCTCCGGCGGGCTTTTTGTTGCAAAATACACTGCGCATTTCTGCATGATTCTTCACATAATACCAAATCATGCTTCTCCAAACCCTTGACGCTCTTCTTTATTGCTATTATAATAAACATTATAATATAAAGGATCAATCGCCAAATGACAGAAAAACAATATCTAAACGAAGCAAAATATCAAAAAGCCGAAAAACGCATCACCTTATTATCGTTGTTTATTCTAGTCATAGGCTTACTTCTTGGTGGATTCTTAATCTATCGAGGTATCGCCAAGCCTAGCACCGCTACGATAGAAGAACTCACATCTCAATTGCAAACTAAAAAACAGGAGTTGCAATCTAGAGGCATACAATATAGCGAATTCACAACATATTCAGACGGAGAAGCATATGATCTAAAAATCATCACAAATGCACTAGACCCTAGCTTCCCGCACTGCAACTTTAGCGAATATCAAGATAACCCCATTACCAAAGACTACTGTGCTGCAAAAACCAACTCTAGTAGCTTCGCGAGTAAAAGCTCAGTAATGATAGGAATATTTGTATGCATAGCCACATGCATGATTTCTGGCACCATTTTCGCGTTCGCAAAGAGACGGCATATTTTGGCCTTTTCTACACAACAAGTCATGCCAGTCGCCAAAGAAGGCATTGAAGAAATAACACCAACCGTAAGCAATGCTGCAGGAAAAATAACAGAAGAAATCACCAAAGGCGTCAAAAAAGGGCTCAAAAACAACAGCAAATAATAGCTATCTATTGACAATTTCACATGTTTGATATATAATAATAATTACCTATGGGCGAGAGCCCCTCTTCGGCTTTTCAAGCTGGGAATAGGCATAAGTAAACCCCGCAAGGGGTTTACTTATTGTCCTCCAACATTACACTATAATAGTTAAACTGACCATCCCCGGTCCGTTTTATAATTACCCTTATGCGACTCTTTTTTCTACCCACCTCACCCGATATGGCATAATACTGAATATTTTTGCTCTCACCACGAAACCTCCAACTTTCTATCTCACTAGACGTTTTCAATACTGGTATCACTAACGGAAATAGATTCAGCTTATATATCTGCTCTTTCACCGTACGCTTTTTACGATTCCCTTTATAAATCAAGTGCAAACGCCCCTCTGACGTAAAATGAACATATGAATTAAGAACTGGGCACCATACCCTCCCAATGCTATCATACCTTACTCTTGTATCAGCAATTATTTGCTGCAAATCTTTTTGCGCCATATTGCTTCCGTTCTGCGATTCATAATCATATGATAGTATTTTCATAAGTTATACAATACAAATCCAAAAAGTAAATAGCATAACCATTTTCATCACAAAATACCAAACAAAAACTTACACCACCCCCATCATCACCACACCACATTTCTCACAAATTTCAAGACCGCATTAGATCATAAATAAGTGTCACCAAGACCCAATATAATCATATACATTTT
>CAZHTQ010000003.1:0-29666 GCA_964535375.1 uncultured Candidatus Saccharibacteria bacterium
TTGATATTGCGCCCCATATAGGTGCCGTCTTCGGCGATTTCCCATTCGTTCCAGATTTTGACATTACGGGCTTGTAGCCAGCGTACGTCATTGCTCATTTGCTGGTAAATCCAAAGCATCTCTAGGGTGGAAGTCTTAAAAGCAACTTTTTTAGAGGTAAGGATGGGGAATTCTTCTCCTAGATCAAACTGGAGAATTTGGTGAGGTAAACGAATCGTTTCAACTTCGCCTGAGCCCTGAGCTAAGTGATCGGGGATGGCGGAAGCGGCGGGACCGCCACGTTCGTCGACTTTTTTATAGTTTGTGATTCTTTCACCGTGGTCTAGGATGCGTCGGCATAGGTCAATATACTGATCGTCGAATTTACTCATTTTACCTCCATTTGTCACCAGTATAGCAAAAAAAATATTAAATTGCAATATTTGAAAAATGTAACATGGCTATATTTGACATAAATGGCATAAAATGTGCTTATGCTGATTGACTTTTGGACAAAAGTGTGCTATAATAGAGGTATATACTATTTGAAGAGTGTGTGGAATCATGAAAATAGGCACTGCGATTGTTGGGATTATCTTATCTAGTTTTTTGGGGATTATGCTTAATCCAACGATGATGACGGCGTCTGACTCAGTAGCAGTGACTAGACTTGATGTGTCGTATGCTGGACCTACTGTGGTGACCGTGGTGAGCGAAGTCGAGCCTGGCTACGGGGGCGATTTTGAAATTGTGGCTAAAAACGAGCCTGCACAACAAGTGACGATTAGTGCAGAACCGACAGTATATGAGCCTTGGTCGAACGTGGAGGAACCGATATTATATGTGTTAGCAGAAGAACCGCCAACTTTGAACGACGAAATCGCGATACTTGGTAATAGAGTGCCGCTTAGGCGCACAAGTGCCTTGACGGAAAATGCTGGGATGGATACCTTGGCGTGGGTGTACGGGGATAAGTTTATTTATGGACATAATTTGTCGTACGTGTTAGGTGTGATGAATGCGGCTTATGATGGCGGGTGGCTGGTAGGCAGTGGTTTTAGTGTGACTATGGATGGCGTTACTAACTATTATACGGTGGTAGATGCACAGATATATACGGTGAAACAGGCCTCTGCTAAGATGAACAAGTTTATTAATGCAACAGGGCATAAACTTTCAATTATGACTTGCTACGGCGAAAATAGGCTTGTGATATTTGCCGACTAGTGCTATAATGGTAGTAAATCATTTGGAGGTAACAACATGTGCACAGGGGTGCGGTTTAGTGATGATAAAGGCAACATGTATTTTGGGCGAAATTTGGATTGGTCGGAAGGTTATGGTCAAAAGGTGGTGGTGACGCCACGGGGTTATAGTTATAATTCGGCGTTTCTTGGCGAAATGAAGCCGCGGGCTGGTGCGATTATAGGCATGGCGATCGTAGTAGAAAACACCCCGCTTTATTTTGACTGTGCTAATGAGGCAGGGCTTGCCATTGCAGGACTTAATTTCCCAGGGTATGCTGCTTATGCGCCAGAGGCGATAGACGGTAAGACTAATGTGGTAGCGTATGAGTTTCCATTGTGGGTGGTAATGAATTACGATACGGTGGACGAAGTTGAGAAAGCGCTTCGAGATGTAGCAATAGTGGCAAAGCCGATTAATGCAGAGTTTCCGGTGTCAGAACTGCATTTTATCATTGGAGACAGTAAACGCTCGATTGTGGTTGAGTACACTGCAAACGGCATGGAGATTTACCATAACGATGTCGACGTGCTGACGAACCAGCCGGGGTACGGTTGGCATAAAGAGAATTTGCGTAATTATATGAATCTTTTCCCGCAGATGCCAAAGAGTATTATGTGGAACGGTGCCGAGATGACCGCATTTGGCACGGGTTCGCTGATGCGTGGGCTGCCGGGAGATTATTATGCGCCGTCGCGTTTTGTGCGAGTGGCGTATCTTAATACACATTATCCGGTGCAAACTGGTGAAGATGCTAATGTGTCGCGGTTATTCCATACGCTGACTGGTGTGGCAATGATTGACGGGGCCGCTGAGATGGCAAATGGCAAATGCGAAATCACGGTATATACGGGCGGTTATTCGGCAGCAAGCAAGACTTACTATTATAATACTTATGAAAACCCGGCAATTGTGGCCGTGCCGATGAGTGATTTTAACCTAGACGGCACAGAATTGGCTGAAAAATAATGTTAAGACGCCTACTGACCACTATAATCCTGCTCGCTGTGCTTGGCGGGCTGGGGTTCTTTGGGTACACAGCAGTGATTAACCGCCAAATCAACATTAACCATTGGTTTGTGGGTGGTATGACACGTGGGGTGGATATTTCGTCGTATCAGGGAGAGGTAGATATGGCGAAGCTAAAAGCGCAAAATGTGGCTTTTGCTTACATAAAGGCGACTGAGGGAAGTTCATATACAGATGAGAGGTTTGAAGCGAACTGGCGGGAGGCAAAAGAGGCAGAGTTTCCGGCGGGGGCGTATCATTTTTTCTCTTATGAAAGCAGTGGGGCGACGCAGGCGGAGAATTATATTCGTACCGTTGGTGAACTGGAAGATTCTCGTCTTATACCAGTAGTAGATATGGAGTTAAGTAAGGAGCAGAAAGAAAATCCACCAGAGAAAGATGAAGTAACAAAAGCCTTAAAGAGTTTTCTTGCTGTGCTTGAAGAAAAATATCAGGTAAAACCTATGATTTATGCAACTAAGGAATACTATGATAAGTATTTGAAAGACGATTTTGCGGGATATCCACGGTGGGTGAGAAGTGTGTTTTGGCCGGTATATATAGAGGCGGGTGATGACTGGACGGTGTGGCAGTATGATGATCACGGGAAACTAGACGGGTATCATGGGTCGGAGGAGTTTATTGATCTGAACGTAGTAAAAAATGGGGTTGATAGCATTCGGATGAAATAAAAGAACCTTTGTGAAGGTTCTTAATATTGATATGGTGGAGTGTGCGAGGCTCGAACTCGCCACCTCAGCTATGCCATAGCTGCGCTCTACCAGATGAGCTAACACCCCATATTTACATTTTACCACACATTGTGATAAAATGGAAGTATGAAAACGATTTTGACAGGACTTCGGTCTAATAGCATGTTAACGATTGGTAATTACCTGGGTGCGCTTTTGCCAATGGTGCGGCTTGCAGAAAAATATTCAGATAGTAATCACTTTAATCTATTTGTGCCAGATTTACATTCGATTATTTCGGATGTGGATGGGGGTGATTTGCAGGCGAATATTCTCCGAAACATTAAGTTTTATCTTGCGGCGGGTTTACCCTTGAACGAGAATGTACATATTTATCGGCAAAGTCATGTGCCGGCCCATTCGGAGCTGTGCTGGATATTAAACTGCGTGGCGACAATGGGCGAAATGGGGCGTATGACGCAGTACAAGGAGAAGTCTGAGGGCAAGGCTAGCTGCAACGTGGGGATTTTTGATTATCCGGTATTGATGGCGGCAGATATTTTACTGTACGATGCGTCTTATATACCGGTGGGCGAGGATCAATTTCAGCATATAGAACTCACGCGGAACTTGGCGGAGAGGTTTAATAATCGGTACGGAGAGGTTTTTGTAGTGCCAGAGAAGACTAGTGAACAGGTGAGATTTATGGGGGCGACTGATGGGGTGCGAATACGAGATCTCGTGAATCCGGAGAAGAAAATGAGCAAGTCTACTGAGGCGGAGAATTCGAAGATTATGTTGGATGATGAGCCAGCGAAGGCGGCCAAGAAAATCATGAGCGCGACAACCGATTCGCTAGGACGAGTGAAATTTGATATGTGGGCGCAGCCGGGGATTTCTAACCTGCTAGTGATAGAGTCGCTCGTGTCGGACGTACCACTGCAAGACACAATTGCGACTTGGGCGGGCGAAACGCGTTACGGAGAGCTTAAGAGAAAAGTAGCCGCTAGT
The DNA here is from genome assembly GCA_964535375.1 of uncultured Candidatus Saccharibacteria bacterium. Classification (GTDB taxonomy): domain Bacteria; phylum Patescibacteriota; class Saccharimonadia; order Saccharimonadales; family Saccharimonadaceae; genus Nanosyncoccus. The sequence goes on from CAZHTQ010000003.1 coordinate 3,936, forward strand.
GTGTCGGGGATGCTGAGTGAGTTTCAAGAAAAGCTTGCGGGAATAAGTGACGACGAGGTATATAAACTCCTAGAAAAAGGCGAACAGTACGCGAACGGAGTGGCGAATCGTAAACTGCACGAGGTGCAAGTTGCGGTGGGGCTGAGATAATTTGACATTTGTCTTAAAGTGTTGTATAATAAAAAGATATGATAAGGACGGGGAAAAAGTTTAGTAAACCAGAGATGTCAAGAGTAATTAATGGCGACACGGTGCTGCCTGAAGTACCGGAGGCACCAGAAAAAAAGCGTCTTGATCAGATTTTGGTGGAAATATATAAGAGCTATAACCGGTCAACTTTGCAGAAGTTTATAAAAAGTGGATATGTGAGCGTGAATGGTGAGGTCGTTTTGAAGCCCAATGCCAAGTTTGAGCCGGATGTGCATATTGACCTGGTAGTGCCTGAAGTGCAGCAAAAATCGCATTTGATACCAGAAGTGGTTTACGAGGATGATGATGTGCTAGTGGTCAATAAGCCGACGGGGCTGATGAGCGAGTTTAAGGGTGAATATACGCCAGAAGTGACGCTTGCAAAATATGGTTATATTGTGCATAGGCTAGATCGTGACACGTCTGGAGTGATAATACTCGCGAAAACTAAAGAAGCGCAATCTATGCTAAGAAAGCAATTTCAGGATAGAGTGACACATAAAACTTATTATGCGGTGGTGCCGGGTACGCTTAAGCATGATGCGGCGCGAATAGATTTGCCACTGGCGCGAGATTTGAAGCGGCCGACTACTTTTAAGGTAGATCCAAACGGTAAACCGTCTGAGACATTTTATAAGGTATTGAAGACGAATGGACAGTATTCTTTGGTGGAATTACATCCGACTACTGGGCGTACGCATCAACTTAGGGTGCATATGAAGTATCTGGGGCATCCAATTGTGGGTGACCCAGTATATGGCGGAGAACAGGCAGATAGGCTATATCTACATGCAGGTGCATTAGAGATTACATTGCCTTCTGGCGAAAAGCGTGTGTTTACGGTGCCGATGCCGGAGGGATTTTTGGACTATGTTCGTAGATAACGTTAAGCAAATTGCAGAAGTGGCGAGCAAAAACGGAACTAGTGTTTTTGTAGTGCCGCCTAGCATAGATGTTGAGATCAAAAACGCGCTTGTACTGGCGCCAGAGGAAAAATCCGTAATAACGATAGAGCAGGTGCGCGAAGTGCTGGCGCGACTTGCGGTGAAGCAGACCTCCGACGTGTATGTAGCGATAAGGCCGGCGGAGGCGCTCGGTGAAGAGGCGGCCAATGCAATGCTTAAGAACCTGGAGGAACCGGGCGAAAAAGTACATTTTGTGCTTGTGACGAACGCGCCGTCGCAGTTACTGACTACGATTTTGTCGCGGGCGGCAATATATTTTTTGAGAGTGCCACCAAAAGAGGGCATAGATGCGGACGCCAAGGTAAAGGATATAGCAAAACGATTAATGGTGGCGAAGCCTGGGGATTTGCCGGCGCTGGCGGAAGAGATTACAAAGAAAAAAGACGGCGTAAGAAGTCATGCGATCCTTGTGGTGGGGACGGCAATAGAAATGTTGTATAAGTCGTATTTTATCACTGGCAAAGACGTGTTTATACGGAAGTTGCCGAAATTTTTGGCGTGCTACGAGGCGTTAAGCAATAATGGTCATGTTAAACTGCATTTAGTTGCAGACTTAATGTAGGGTGAATTCGGTGTATTCGCCGGGTCCCAAAGTGGAGAGAGCGTAGGGGCCGAAACTGGTGCGGTGAAGTTTGGTAACACGATAGCCAAGCGCCGCAAAGGTACGGCGAATCTGACGGTTGCGGCCTTCAGAAAGATATACTGTATATTGCGCAGGACCTGCAGATATAACTGTGAATTTTGAGGGACCGTCGTCTAGTATGATGCCATAGTCGGAGATCATTTGCTGGTGGAGTGGTTCCAGTGGGCGGTTAAGCTCTACCTCGTAGATTTTTTCTTTGTGAAACTTAGGATGGGTCATTTGAAAGGCAAAATCACCATCATTGGTGAGCAGTATTAGACCAGAAGAATCTTTGTCAAGACGACCGACGGTTTTTAAATGATGATATTTGGCTGGCAAAAGCTCGTACAGGGTAGGGGCTGACCCCTGAGCGCGACGTGAACATACATAACCGACTGGTTTGTTAAAAGCCAAATAGAGATAATCTGCCGCAAAAGGCACTATCTTATTATTATAGCACACTTTGCTTGATTTGTCAACGTGAGCACCGAGAATCGCGGGCTTGCCGTCTATGGTGACGCGTCCGGAGGCAATTATGTCGTCGGCTTCGCGACGCGACAGCCCTAAGCGTTCGGCCAAGAACTTATTGAGCCGGATTTGGTCGGTCATTTAGCACCTCATGGATGGTATTAATTACGTCTTCAATGCCAACTTGGGACTTGACAAGGTAGCGGTCGCAACCAAGACGTTCGCCACGTTCGCGTTGGTCTTCGCTTGAAAGGGCAGTCATCATAATGACGTGAATATTGGCGGTTTCGGGGGTGTTACGTAAAATATCTAGCATGTCGAAACCGGAAATTTTGGGCATCATGACGTCGGCCAAGATGAGATCGGGCTTTTCGCGGACGGCTACAGCCAAGGCTTCTTCGCCATCGCCTGCAGATACTACATTATAACCCTCGGCAGTGATGCGGATACTGTATATTTCGCGTAATGCGGCGTCGTCTTCGACGACCATGATTTTTGTCATTGTGTTGCTCCTTGATTAATTTGATTATTTTGGATGGCGATCATGCGTTTTTCGTATTCTTCGCCAGTAATGCGTGGCAAGGAAACGAAAAAAGTAGTGCCTTCGCCAAATCCTGATTCTGCCCATACTCTACCGCCCATAGCTTCGGCGCGCTGCTTAACAATATAAAGACCAAGCCCGGTGCCGCCCACGGTGCGAGTATCGGAATTGTCGGCACGGTAGAATTTTTGGAAAATATGCGCAAGGTCGTCGGCGGAAATGCCGATGCCAGTATCGGTAACATTGATAAGTACACGGTCGCCATCGCCGAGTACATTAATATATATAGAGCCGCCGCGCGGAGTATATTTGATAGCGTTGTCGATAAGATTGCCTAAGATTTCGCGCATAAAGTTGACGTCAACAAAACCATATACGACTTGGTCGAGACGGCGAACATTTGCCATGGGATCGGCGGATTTGGCGCCAAATTGAAAGGTGAGGCCGGCTTCGCGGGCGCGCATGATAAATTCGTCGGAGATTTGTTTAACCAAACCTACCATTTCGGCAGGGACAAATTCGGGACGGATGTGGCCGTCATCGAGTTTGGTGACATCGAGCAAATCTTGAAATAAGTGACCTAGATGGCGTGAGGCTTTGTGTGCAGCTTCGAGATAACCGCGGGCGCGATCGTCGATAGTGGCGGTAGCTGGATTGAGCGCGAGCGACAGGTAGCCTTCGATAGAGGCAACGGGTGTACGCATTTCATGTGAAGCAGTAGAGATAAATTCGGCTTGCTCGCCCTCTTCGGCGAGTTCGCGCGTGATGTCGCGAAAAGTAATAATGCGATTGCCACTTGGCTCCGGCACGACATTGATGGCGATGGGGATGCGTTTTTCGGCGGTGCCAGAAATGAGACAGACTTGGTAGTTTTCGAGCGGCTGACCAGTTGACATCGCAAGACTTAGTGCATTGTCGTTTGCGTCTAACTTGCGACCTTCTTTGGACTCGATTTTGAGTAACAAACCATAATCTAGCCCGAGCATATTATGCGCATCATTATAACCAGTCATGGTGGCAGCGGCAGGATTGGCGTAGCGAATAATACCGTTGGCGTCGGTAATAATGACGCCGTCATGGATACTTGTGAGTGCGAGTTCGGCAAAAAGACTGTAATTTGGTGCTGGTGCAGTTGCAGGCGAAATTGATTTTTGACGTTTGAATAAACTCATCCTACATTAATTTTAACACAAGTATAATAAAATGTGGTAAAATTGATGTATGAATAAGGACGTGATATATATCGAAGCAGAAGATGACATTACGGATGTTATCACCAAAATCGAAAATTCAAAAGAAAAAATCGTCGCATTGGTACCGCCCAAAAAAGCTGCGGTATTACGTAGTATTGTAAATATTAAACTTATTGCTAAGACTGGTAAGGTTGCCGAAAAAGTGATCGTATTAGTGACAACCGATCCGTCAATTGTTAAGTTGGCTGCAGCCACCAAAATCCCTGTGACTAAAAATTTACAGTCTGCGCCCGCTGTGCCAAAAGTTGAGGGAGAAGAAGCTACCGAGACGGTAGTGCATGAGGAAGTGACCGAGAAAAACAACGACATCGTGATGCAGGAAACCGTGGCAGAAGTAAATGAAGAGGCGCCGCTGCTTGGTAAAAGTGGTTTTTTGGACGACGAAATTGAAAAAGACAATAAAGAGGCGATTTCCGCGGTAGAGATTGACGAGTCAAAGACGGAGGAATCATTAGATTCTGTGCATAAAGACGAACCAGAAAAAGCAATGGCTCGTAAGGATAAAAAAGAGAAGAAGCCAGGCATTAAGTCGACAAATCCTTTTGTGCGTTGGATTCAAGAACACAAGAAATTGACAATTGGCGGTGCTACTTTAGTGGTGCTTATTGTAGTACTTGGCGTGTGGGCTTTTGTAATTGCGCCACGTGCTACGATTACGGTTGGTATTCGTACGACGTCAACAAATTTCTCGGAGAACGTAACTTTTACAGAAAAATTAGCTGATGAAGATACCTCTACTGGCAAGTTTTATCTTGAAGAAAAAAAGATTGAAAACAAATCGGAAGTAGAATTTGAAGCCACCGGCAAGAAAAACGTAGGCGAGAAGGCAAGCGGCGACGTGGTGATTTATGCGTTCTTTAAGGAAGCGGGGACGATTCCGGTGCCTGCTGGTACATTGTTTACTTACAATAATTTGTCGTATGTTTCACAAAAAGAAGATACTTTATCGTGGGATGGCAAGACAATGTCGGCGTGTGAAAATAACGGTAGCCCTACTATTATAACATCTGGTTGTATGGTATCTGGGCGCATAGCGGTGCTTGCTGAGGCGCCGGGGTCTAGCTATAATGTTTCGGCATCTAACTCTGGATGGAACACAGTGGTAAGCGTGGCGGTTTATTCTGATAAAGCCATGGCTGGCGGTACCGATAAAACCGTAACGGTAGTACAACAGTCTGACATTGATGCGGCCAAGGCTAAGCTCGAGACGGCCAACGAAAGCGTAAATAAAGCCAAGCTTCTTGATACGATTCCGGACGACGCTTTTGTGATTGAGTCTAGTTTTAAGCAGACCGTGGGCGATGTTACGTCTACGCCAGGTGTGGGTGAAGAAGTAAAAGATGGTGAGAAAGCTAAGCTTTCGGTTGTCACAAAAGATAGTATATATGTAATTGATAGTACCAAGGTGGAGGAGTTTATTCGCGAAAAGGCAAAGCTGGCGGAAAATTTCAAGATTTATGAAATGAACGATCCGTTTATCGAAAATTTCACCAAGACAGATACTGGCTATGTGGCTAAGCTCAAAACTTCGTATGTGTCGGGTCCAAAACTTACTGAGAGTGATGTGGTGGAAGTTGTAAAAGGCAAGGGCGTGGGTACTGCAAGGCAGGATCTTGAAAAGGCCTATGACGGCATTAGCAAAATCAATATTCAGACAAATTTCCCTTGGGTGAGTTCGATTCCGAGCGACAATAATAAGATTACAGTTGATATTGAAGTGAGTGAGAAATAATATCCCATGAAAATCATCGGTTTGGATGTTGGTGAAAAGAGAATTGGCGTGGCACGAGTGGATTCTGACACGCGAATTGCAGTACCGGTTGGTTATATTTTGGTGGATGGTACCGAGTGGAAGGAGATAGTTCGCGTTGCAAGATTAAATAGCACTAATTTCTTTGTGCTAGGTTTGCCACGCAGTAATGAGGGTAATGAAACCAAGCAAACCGAGTTTGTGCGCAAATTTGCGCGTGAGTTGCTACAACAAATACCAGATGCAAAAGTGCGATTTCAAGATGAATCATTGACATCTGTAGAAGCCGAGCGACGTCTAAAAACACGAAAGAAAAAATACGAAAAAGGTGATATTGATGCGGAGGCGGCCTCGATTATTTTGCAGGATTTTGTAGAGTCATTTAGTAAGAATAATGCAGCAGTACAAAATGCGGTGAGTCTAAATGAATCGGTAAAACCACAATCATTGCCGCTTGCGGTTACAAAAAAAACAACTGACAAAATTGTTTTAGAATCTAAAAAGGTAAGTCATAAATTGAGAAATACTTTAATTATCTCACCGATAATTTTGATATTGGTTTTGGCTGGCGTGACGGCAGTACTGAAATATCGTGATCATGTGCGGGCCGAGCGCGAAGCGGAATATCGCAGGCAAGAAGCGGCGATGGTGGCAGAAGTATTTGACTTTACAATTAGACCAGGCGAAACAATATTTGATGTAAAAAAAGATTTGCGAAATATTGGATACGATGAGACTGAGATTGAGGCGGCTTTTAGTGCGCAGTATGATTATGAATTTTTGAAGGAACGGCCAGCTGGGGCAACGCTTGAGGGATACTTATATGGTGATACACATGAGTTTTATAAAGGTGTTACGGTGCGTGATATTATCAACACGTTTCTTGGCGGCATGAATAAAGTTTTACAAAACTATGATTTGAAAAATAAATATGCAACTAAAGGTTTAACATTGTACGAGGGGATTACTTTGGCTTCGATAGTACAAAAAGAGGCGGCATCGCCCGACCAGCCAACTGTGGCACAAGTGTTTCTTAAAAGATTGGCACTAGGTATTTCACTTGGTAGTGATGTGACGGTATCGTATGCTCTGGATGTAGTGGATCCTGAGCGTATTATATATACAGATAACATGGCGGCGCTTGCGGTGGATTCGTGCTATAATACTAGGCTGTATGCGGGGCTGCCTTGCGGTCCAATTGCAAATCCTGGGCTGACTGCACTTTTGGCGGTGGCAGAACCAAGTGATTCTGATTATCTTTATTTCTTGACAGGAGACGATGGTTTGATGTATTATAGTAGTACGGAGTCTGAACATTTGTACAATAAGGACACTTATTGCAAAGTACTCTGTAACGTTTCATTATGACAAAACGGAATAAATTTGAAATTAGGAATTTGAAGAGATTCGTGCCCTATGCGATAGTGGGGGCGTTGACTTTGGCATTGGTTTTTGTGGGGTCACTAGATAAACATAATTCTGCTACAAGCCTGAGTTTAGACGCTTTTGCTGAGAATAACTATAAAGTTTCGGTGGACCAGTTGTCGGAACTTTACGTAGTGGCGGATTTGTCAGATGCATTGGGGCTAGCTTCGGCATCGGATGTGGCAAACAACTACGTCATTACGACCTCAATGTACGAAGTGGGGCAGACGTCATCTACTGGCAAGATAGAAAAACCCAGCATTGCTAATATCTCGGCTTCTCGTGGCGTGATAGAATATACGGTGGTAGATGGCGATACGATGGACTCAATTGCGAAGAAATATGGTATTTCGACGGATGATATAAGATGGTCCAACGATCGCAAAACGACAGATATATCGGTAGGTGACTTGTTGTATATTCCGAGTGCTTCGGGCATTGTATATACTGTACAGGGTGGTGACTCGGTGGAATCAATCGTTGAGAAATATGGCGGCACCGCTACAGAAATTATTGCGCTTAACGATCTTGAGGTGTCTGGGTTGACGGAAGGCATGCGGATCGTGATTAAGGGTGGCACTTTGCCAGAGACAGAACGGCCTGAGTACGAAGCGCCAGTGGTGCAAAACTATTATTATACATACCTAGGTAGCAACGCAAGTCGTATAGATATGATTACACTAGGGTGGTTCTATGGGTTGGGTGGGCCATATGCGGCTGGACAATGTACACAGTGGGCGTGGTATAAATGGCAACAAATTGGTCGCGAGGTACCGAGCAATTGGGGCAATGCTTATTCTTGGGGCGTGATGGCGGCGGCGTCTGGTTATCAGGTAGATCACACGCCAGCGGCTGGTGCGATTTTCCAAAGTTCTTCGGGGTGGTATGGTCATGTGGGGTATGTAGAATCTGTCAACCCAGACGGGTCGATAGTGGCGAGCGAAATGAACTATGGTTATCAGCCTTTCCGTGCGGTACAGTCGACGATTCCGGCGGCCAGCGCATCAGTGCTATGGTATATACATTAACGACAAGTTGTGGTATAATGGTTATATAAAGGAGGTTTATGTCAAAAACTATTGAAACTGATCTAAAGACTTTTGTGAAGTTTTGGCTGGTACCGTTTGGTATATTCCTAGTGATGTTGTTTTGTTATTCTGCAAGGACGGCATTGATTGTAGTGGGCGCGTCAATATTTCTGGCGCTAGCCTTAAAGCCGCTGGTACGCAGGGTAAATAATCTTTTTGAGAGATTATTTGGTGGCAATAAAAAGCATCAGACTATTTCGGTAATTTTGGCATATTTGATTGTGGTACTGGTAATTGGTGGAATCATCGCGATAATTGGGCCAGTTGTGGTGTCGGAGACTTCTAAGTTTATCCAAAATTTTCCGGATACGTTTGAAAATACATTTGGTGGATGGGATGGTATTAACGAAATCGGCAAAAGGATTGGCGTAGAAGATTTGCATGCTGAGATTATTAAAGCGGTCAACGATTTGTCTAATAATTTGCTTGGGGTGCTGGGTAATAATTTATTTGCAAGTGTGAGCGGCATTGCGGATGTATTTATGAAGATTGTGTTAATACTAGTGCTTACGTTGTTATTCTTGCTCGAAGGACCGGCATTGCTCAATTCGTTTTGGGCGGCGATGGGTTCAGCTGAGGAAGATAGGAAGCCTATCGCAGTGGCAAAGCGTGTAGTGTCGCGCATGGCCAACGTGGTATCTACGTATGTGTCACATCAGGCCATTGTAGCAGTAATTGATGGCTGTGCGTCGGGGCTTATTGTATTTTTGGTGTCGTTATTTACCGATGTGCCGTCTAATATCGCAATACCGATGGGGCTTGTCACGATGTCGTTTTATCTTATCCCTATGTTTGGACAGTTTATTGGAGGTACGCTCGTTACGATACTTTTGCTATTTTCGAGTCCGCTTGCTGCTGTGATTTTTGCGATAGTATATATAATATATGCACAGATTGAGAACAACATGATTGCGCCAAAGATTCAAGGTTCGGCACTCAAATTGCCAGCCGTCATAATTCTTGTGGCGATTGTGTTTGGTATGTATATGTTTGGTCTACTTGGTGCGATTATAGCGGTGCCGATTGCTGGATGTATCCGCGTGCTAATGGATGAGTATCCTAATATTAAGGCGGCAAGGCGCTAAACGATGGATTCTAGCAAAATAGTTGAGCGAGGCGACGCAATAATTCATAAGCGAACTTCTCGAATAAAAAGTAAAGAAACGCCTACGAAACAGAGTCTTAAAAAACGAGTAGGAAAGCCGCTACTATTTTTGCTATTCATTGGTATTAACGTGGGAGTAATAGCAGCGACAGCGATTAATGAATTTGGCAATTCGGAAAATGCAGCGGAGCTTGCTGAGGTAAAAATCAATTGGTGGATGTTGCTCCCTGCGGCACTTTGTTTTGTTGTGGCATTTACACTAGATATATATAAATATGTACTTTTGCTACGCAAGAATACCAAACCGGGCACTTTTAAAAAGGGCGAGGATTGGAAACTGGCGCGGAGGACAGTGATTTTTGGTAAATATTATGATAATATTACGCCTGCATCGGTAGGCGGACAACCGTTTCAGATATATTATCTACATAAAAGTGGTAAATTGCCTTCGGGACTTGCGACGACTTTGCCGATGATTGGTATGATTGCGTTACAAGTGGCATTTATTATCGTGGCGCTGGTTTGTTTTCTTTCTGGTGCAAGCGATAAGATGATGCTACTAGGTGTGACGGCATGGGTAGGGTTACTAGTGTATGCTTTTTGGCCGATAATGGTACTTATTGCGACATTTTTCCCGAAAACAATGACAAAAATTATTAATTTTGTGGTAAACTTGCTCGCTAAGATTAAGATCGTAAAGAATCGTGAAGAAGTGACAAAACGTGTAGAATACGAAGTGGGTGAATACGTAAATTCGGTAAAGATGATTTTGAAGCGGCGTGGAGTATTACTGCAATTAATATTACTCATGATAGCCTACAATGTGTTGATGGCATCTATACCGTTCTTTGTGCTCACGGCATTTGGCGGGGATGTGGCATATTTTCCGTCATTGGCGCTCACGGTGGCGGTAATGAGTGCGGTATACTTTGTGCCAACACCAGGTAATTCGGGCGCAGCGGAAGGGGCATTTTACTTGGTATTTAATGCATTGTCTACGGGTTATGTGTTTTGGGCGATGCTGGTATGGAGATTCTTTACATATTTTATATATATTATAATGGGGCCGATTACGTATCTCAAAATGAAGATAGAACAACGCAAGAATAACCATATAACAAAGGTGGACCCGAAAAATGTTTAAATTATTTAAATTTTTGAAACCATATTGGTGGCAAGTGATATTATTAGTGCTGGCGACAGGTGGGCAGGTGTATGCGACCTTGCAGCTACCTGCACTTATGGCTGATGTAATTAATAACGGTATTGTTATGCAGGATATCGGTAGAGTTTGGCAGGATGGTGGGTTAATGTTGCTGTTAGCGCTCGTGTCAGCGGTGGCAAGTTTTGCATCGAGTTATTTTTCGGCGAGAGTGGGCGCGTATTTCTCGCGAGATTTGAGAGCGGCGGTATTTCAAAAGGTTTTGAATTTTAATATGGTGGATCTCAAAAGTTATAGTACAGCATCGCTTATTACGCGTACAACTAATGACGTTAATCAGGTACAAATGGTAATCACGATGATACTATCTATGCTTCTTAGGGCACCACTATTTTGTGTTTTTGGGCTAATAATGGCGATTCAGACGGCGCCCGAAATGAGTTGGATTATTATTGTTGGTATCACAGCGGTAGTGATAGTGGTAGCGATTATTATGACGCTAGTGGCTCCTAAGTTTAGGATATTCCAAAAACTGGTGGACCGCGTGACATTGATTACGCGTGAGAATTTGACTGGGCTTAAAGTGGTACGCGCGTTTAATAATGAGGCAGTTGAGAAGAGAAAATTCACTAAAACCAATAAAGAATTAACCAAGTTGCTAATATTTGTGGATAGAATTCTGGAATTAATGAATCCATTTATTAATATTATATTTAACGGTACAACGTTGCTTTGTTCGTGGATAGGTATTTCGCTTTTGAACCAAAACTACGAATATCTTGGGAATATGACAGCTTTTGCTGAATATGTGACTTATGTAATGATGTCATTTCTTATGCTTTCGATGTTCTTTATTATGATACCGAGGGCAAATGTTTCGGCAGGAAGAATTAACGAGGTGCTAAAAACGAAAGAGAAAATCACCTGGCACGACAAAACGCGCGGCGTGCCTAGTAAGAAAGCGACGGTGGAGTTTAAGAAAGTGGATTTTCAATACCCAGATGCGGCAGAGAAGGTGCTTGATGATATTTCTTTTGTAGCGGAGGCAGGAAAGACAACTGCGTTTATTGGGTCGACGGGGTCGGGTAAGTCTACACTTATTAATCTTGTACCGAGATTTTACGAGGCCACAAGCGGAGAAGTGCTAATAAATGGTATTAATGTGCGAGATTACGCAAAAGATGATTTGATGGCTAGGATAGGCTTGGTGCCACAAAAGGGTTTATTGTTTTCTGGGACGGTAGCTTCAAATATTAGATTTGGGGCGCCTAATGCGACGAGCGATCAAGTGAAAAAGGCTGCCGAGATAGCACAGGCCGACGGTTTTATAAAAAAGTTAAATGGCGGATATGACGCCAAGATATCGCAAGGCGGTACTAATGTATCGGGTGGGCAACGGCAGAGGTTGTCAATTGCGCGGGCAGTATGCAAAGATCCGGATATTTATGTGTTTGATGATGCGTTTTCGGCTCTGGATATGAAAACCGACGCTAAGTTACGTGCTGCTTTGCGACAAGTGACTGGTGCAGCGGTGGTGCTAATAGTAGCACAGCGGGTAAGTACGATTAAAGATGCTGATCAGATTATCGTGTTAGATAAAGGAAAGATGGCTGGGCGTGGTACGCACGAAGAATTAATCAAGACATGTGAAACGTATAGATCTATTGTAAAATCACAACTATCCGACGAGGAGTGGAAAAAGGAGTTACATGGGGCCAGGGCATAACGAGATCAAAAATGTAAATAAAGTGAAAAATACTAAGCAAGCGGCGAAAGAATTTTTGCGGTCGGTAAAACCATATGGGTGGCCGATTGCGGCGTCGGTATTATTGTCGGTGGGGTCGGCGGTAGTGGGGTTGTTTGTGCCAAAACTGCTAGGCGATATGACAAATATTGCTGTAGCGTCATATCCTGATATTGATTGGGGTGCAATATCGGCGAAAGCAATTACGGCGCTAGTATTATTTGTGGTATCTGCAGCATTGCAATATGCGCAGGCTTTTGTATTGGCTGTGGTTTCAGCAAATTACACTAAGGATTTGCGTGAGAAGATTTTAATAAAAATTACAAAGTTGCCGATGCGATATTTTGATCAACATAAGTTTGGGGATACTTTATCACGGATGACAAATGACGTGGACGTAATTACAACTACTATGTCACAAGAGATTGCGGATTTGTCGCTTAGTTTTACTATATTGATTGGTGTGATGGTCATGATGATGACAATAAGCGTTCCACTGTCGCTGGTTGCTTTTGTGGTGGTGCCATTGTCGGTAATTGTAGTAGGACGTATTACGAGTTTTGCGCAGAAATATTTTCGAGAGCAGCAAAATACGCTCGGTGCGTTAAATGCCAAAATTGAGGAGAATTACGCCGGGCAAGTGGTGGTAAAGTCAAATTCTTACGAAGGCAGAGCGATAGAAAGTTTTGACGAGACGAATTTGAAGCTAGCCAAAGCCGCAACGAAAGCACAAGTTTTTTCGTCGTTGTCGTTTCCGGCTACGCATGTGTTTACGAACTTGGGATATATTGCGATATGCATACTGGGCGGCGTATTTGTAATTGAAGGTAACTTGACAATAGGTAGTATACAAGCGTTTATCCAATATGTGTCAAGATTTAACCGGCCAATTACAGAAATTGCGTCGACGACAGCAACGATACAGGCATTGCTTGCGGCAAGTGAACGGGTATTTGAGTTCCTTGGTGAAGCAGAAGAAGAACCCGATGCGGAGCCAGCACTTTCTATTGACCGTGTGCGAGGAGAGGTGGAATTTCATAATGTAAACTTTTCATACAATCCAGAGACTCCAATTATTCGTGATTTTTCGATAAAAGTAGAGCCGGGTACCAATGTGGCCATCGTGGGGCCGACTGGCGCTGGCAAAACTACAATTATTAACTTGCTGATGCGTTTTTACGAACCGGATTCGGGATATATTACTGTGGACGGTGTGCCGATACGCGAAATGAAGCGGGCAGATGTAAGAAAAATGTTCGGCATGGTGCTTCAGGACACGTGGCTTTTTAGCGGTACTGTGGAAGAAAATCTACGATACGGACGGCAGGATGCTTCGCTTAAAGAACTTAAGAAAGCGGCTGATGCAAGTAATGTTGAGCATGTGATTGAAGCATTGCCCAAGGGATATAAAACAATGATCAGCGAAGATTCGGATAATATTTCGGCGGGCGAAAAGCAATTAATTACAATTACTAGGGCGATGGTGGCGAATCCGCCGATGATGATCCTGGACGAAGCAACGTCCAATGTAGATACGCGTACCGAGCAATTAATTCAGGATTCACTTGAAACTTTGACGGAAGGCAGAACATCGTTTGTGATTGCGCATAGATTGTCGACGATACGGAATTCGGACCTTATACTGGTGATGCGGGATGGTAGAATCGTAGAACAAGGCAAGCATGCAGATTTGTTGGCTGCGGGGGGATTTTATGCCGAGCTTTACAATTCGCAGTTTGCCGATAATTAGTTTATGTTTAAGGTTTGGATGATTTTGCTAAAGACTTCGTCGATAGCGCCAGATGCGTCAATGATGGGTATATTAAAGTCTTTGGCAATTTTAGGATAGGCATCATTTACCCTCTGTTGAAAATCATTTGGCTTCTTCTCGAACGTTTCCGCTACCTTGCCGCGGTCAGATTGGCGCGCAAGACGCACATCGTCTGACACAACGAGGATGAAACTCTTGTCCGGGGAGCAATAGCGATCTGGTAAAGAATCTTTTGTAATCTTGATGATTTTGGAACGGGAGACGCCCTCGCCATATCCTTGATAGGCAAGTGTGGAATAATAGTTCCGTGCCGAAATTACGACGCCGCCGCGTTTCAAAATAGGCTCGGCGACTTTACGCCAGAGTTCAGAACGTGAAGCTGTAAATAATAGTACATTAGTAAGCGGTTCTAGGTCGTAGCCTTTGGTGAGAAGTAGATCGTGAATCTCGTGCGCCTGCGGCAAATCGCCGTCAGGTTCATCCATGACAACAACCTCCTTGCCCTGTTTTTCGTAATATTCTTTTAGCAAACGAGCCTGAGTAGATTTACCAGTGCCATCTTGACCTTCTATCACTATATACATATTATCCTTTCTGATTAATCTGCTTGAGTGTCGGTGAACGCTTTATGATATAATTATATCATATGCATGAGAGTTGGAAGGAGTTTTTAGATAGCGAGTTTAATAAGCCTTATTTTAAGGAACTTGCAAGGTTTTTGCATAATGAATATGAAAGAAAAGTGATTTTCCCGAAGAAACAGCTGGTGTTTTCGGCATTCACGACAGACTTAAATGAGGTGAAGGTGGTGATACTCGGGCAAGATCCGTATCATACGCCTGGAGCGGCGGAGGGTTTGGCGTTTTCGGTGCCGGCAACGCAACCGATACCGCCGTCGCTTATTAACATCTACAAAGAAATTGATGCAGATATTGGGCAACATACCCTTAAAAACGGGTCGCTTCGTGCGTGGCAAAAGCAGGGCGTGCTACTGCTTAATACTGTACTTACGGTGGAGGCGCACCGGGCTGGATCGCACCGCGGTAAAGGGTGGGAAACTTTTACTACAGCTACAATTTCATATTTAAATACTGTGCGACCACACTTGGTATTTTTATTGTGGGGGCGAGATGCACGAAACAAAAAATCGTTAATTGATACGTCGCGGCATCTGGTTTTGGAATCAGCACACCCATCGCCACTTTCGGCATATAACGGATTTTTTGGAAATCACCATTTTTCGAAATGCAATGATTTTCTCGTTAAGCATGGTGAGAAACCGATTACTTGGTGAGTGGCTGTAGATTTACAAACTTTAGGTTTATTTTAAGGTTTACCGTATATAATATAGTTATAAATTAAAGAAAGGAAAATATAGAATTATGGAAACCGAAAATAATGAAAGTACAGAATTAATTGCAAAAAGCGATAATACGAGGATGATGGGACCGATGGCAGAAAATACTGCGGGTGGAATGGGCGAGTTATGCGATCCGACGGACACAACTTGTGAAAACACTACTAGCGATACGGGTGCTATGGGTCAAGGTGGGCCGATGATGGATGGCGGTATGATGGGTGGAATGCCGGGCGAAATGGCTGGCACGGTCGCAACTACGAACGAATGGATGATACCTATGACGGCGACAGGAATTATTGCAGGTAGCATAGTTGCTGCTGCGATAGCGGTATGTGTAACGTTGTGGGTGGTGGGGAAGAAAATTATTGCAAAGAAAGATTAAATCCACTTTGACAAGCGAGCATATTCAGCGGAATGCTCGTCGTAAGAACTGAGGATGTCTTCAATATAAGTTTTGCCATTTGTGATATTGAGAGTTTCGACACTGGGCATAGAGGTAAGCAAGCGAATGATTGCTTCATCGGTTTCGATGTTAGTCATAGATTTTGATGGTTCAGTCGTGTGCGAGTTAACACGGAGGTCTTTGTAAACGAAACGCTTGATGCCTGCCTGGAGGCAATATTTAAGACAGTTTTCACAGGTGGCAACTTTATTGTAGATAGTGCAGCCAGTGAGATCGCGGCGAGCAAAAATGAGGGCGTTCATTTCGCTATGAATCGCAAAATAATATTTCATAGGGCGCTCCGAAAGTGTCATTTTAGATTCGTCGGCGCCTTGAAGCATACCATTGTAGCCGAGCGAAATCACGCGTTTGTGTTCGTCGACAATTACGCAGCCCATTTTGGATGACGGATCTTTACTTTTGGTTGCGACGGTCTCGGCGATTTGCATAAAATATTCATCCCACTCGCGCTGTTTTTGATTCATAGTTCCTCCAGTTTTCTTAATTATAGCATACAAAATGTAAAAAATACATTTTTTCGACCTCTGTAAAATATAAAAAACAAGGTGGGGGGTTGATTTTTGAGGTGATTTGTGACTATAATTTGCTATCAAAATAAATGGGAGAACTGTATGAAAATACAAAACACAATATGTGCAGCAGTAATAACGATGGCAAGTTGGCTGACGCCTGGTATAAGTATAGCAAATGCGGTGAGTTGTCCGGATGTTAAAGTGGTATTTGCGCGTGGGAGTGGCGGCGAAAGGTGGAACGATCAAAATTATGTAGCGTTTCATGATGCGCTGAGTGCTTTGCTTGACGGCACTGGACTAAATGTGGAGTTTGAGGACTTGAATTATCCGGCTGTGGGGCTGGGCGATCCGCTGACTTTGCTCGGAGCATATTTTGGTGGTGGGGAAGCCTATGAATTTGGCAAAAGTGTAAATACGGGGGTAGATATGTTAGTTAAGGAGGTGAATGGCAAATGCACGGCAACAAAATATGTTGTGGCGGGATATTCGCAAGGCGCAATGGTGGTATCTAAAAGCATGCATCAACTAAATGCCGATAAGATAATATACGCGGCAACCTTTGGTGACCCAAAAATATATTTGCCGGAAGGCGCAGGGATGTATCCGGTGGCGTGCAAAGGACTTGGGTTGTCGGATTATCGGCGATATGTGCCGGATTGCCGGGCGTATATAGGGAAGTTGGGGACTTACATGCCTTATCGGCCGGAAAACTTTAAAGGTAAATACGGGACGTGGTGCAATAAGATGGATATATTTTGCTCGTCGTATTTGTCGGTGGCGAGCCATGTGGCGTACGTGGCGGATGATCTGTATGCAGATGCGGCACGGACGATATATGGGAAAATTGTCGAGAAGTTTGGCATCACTAAGCATGTAACGACACCACACGACACGGTGATCATGATTGATTCGACGGGGTCGATGGGGAATATGATAGATAAATACCGGGCGGAGGCTATAAGGCTAGCTAAGGAAACATTGGAGGCTGATGGTAGGGTGGCGCTATATGATTTTCGTGATTACCAAGAGGGATATATGCCGGTAATGCGTTGCGATTTTGGATGTACAATGGAAGAATTTGAAGCGGCGATAAACGAGATAGCGGTGGACGGTGGTGGAGATAATCCGGAGTCGGTGCTAGGGTCGGCATTTCATGTTATGCAAGAGCTAACTTGGCAAAAAGGTGCTACAAAATCGCTCGTGATAATGACGGATGCGAATTATCACCCGACAGATTTTGACCCATCGCGTACAACGCTAGAAAAAGTGGTGCGGCTAAGTCGTGAAATTGATCCAGTAAATATATACGTGGTGACGGAATCGGCGTTAGAAGAAGTGTATGGTACGTTAACCGAACTAACTGGTGGCCGAGTAGTGACGAATACTGCGGCACTTAGTGTACTAACCAATGAAATAATACTGCGTGATGATGTATTGCCGCAGGTCGAAGAATGGATGGATGATGATGATGAACTCCCATGGGTGAGGGTGATGGAGGCTGATTATGACGATGGGGTGGCAGAAGTAGAATTTGAATCGAGTGGCGGACGGGTGATGGTAGCATTAAATGATTATATTCTTGGTGTAGTTGAAGGAAACGAATTCACAATGAATAATATTGCACTAAGTGCGGATGATGAGCTATGGTTAATACCAATTAATGATGTAAGAAGTGGGACGCCCGTAAAAGTGGAATTTGATTTTAGCAGGCATGAATTGATACCGCTAGCGCCCGAAACTGGTAGGTTATAATTTGGCGGTAAGATGCCAATGGTCGCCATATTCGCATTTATAGACGCCTAGATTGGTGGTCATGTGATGGTCGTATTTTGCGACGCTTGCGGCAAGTTCGGCTTCTTCCTTAGTGGCGTAGCAGATTTTGTGGGCGTCGCCTACCCAACAACGCTCAGGTTCGTATTGTTGGCTTAAGTTTAAGTGTTTGTGTCGATTGGCCATATAATTCCATTATATCACAGAATAGCGGTTTTGTCAATTTTATCGCTTTGGCATCTAGACAAGGTTATAAATTTGTGGTAGAATAGTACTTATGACTTTGAACAAAGATATGATAAGAAATGTGGCGATTATTGCGCACGTTGACCATGGCAAAACTACTTTGGTGGACGGGCTTTTGAAGCAGTCGCATACTTTTCGCGATAACCAGGCAGAAATGTCTCAAACTCTGATTATGGACTCCATGGATCAAGAGCATGAGCGTGGCATTACGATTACTGCGAAACAAACTTGTGTATATTATGATGGATATAAAATTAATATTATCGATACTCCGGGGCACGCTGATTTTTCCGGCGAGGTGGAGCGTACACTTAACATGGCGGACGGCGTACTGCTGATTGTGGATGCGCAAGAAGGTCCGATGCCGCAGACAAAATTCGTGTTGTCGAAGGCTCTAGATTTGGGCCTTAAGCCAGTCGTGATAATAAATAAGATCGACAAGCCGGCTGCGCGTATTGAAGAGGTGTTGGGCGAGGTAGAGAGTCTGTTCTTGGAGCTTGCAACTGACGAGTCGCAGCTCAACTATCCGGTGTACTATGCTATCGCGCGCGAGGGCAAAGCTGGCAAGACAACGGAACCTGATGATGATCTGCATGTGATATTTGAATCTATCATCAATGATATTCCAGCGCCTAGCGTAGATACTGATCATCCTAGTGCGCAGATGCTAGTGGCGGCACTTGCGGCGGACAATTATCTTGGCAAATATTGTATTGGCAAGATTTTCCGAGGAAAGTTGAAAAAAGGCCAGACGGTCAAAATCATGCATGATGGCGGCACGAAGAATGCCAAGATTGAAAATCTTTTCATCTATAAAGGGCTTGGGCGGGAAGAAGTACCGGAGGCTATTGCTGGCGACATTGTGGCGATAACTGGTGTTGCGGAAGCAAATATTGGCGACACAATCGCTACTGGCGATAATCCTGAGGCGCTTCCCACGATTGAGCTTGAGGCACCGACACTGTCTATTTATATTGGACCAAACACTTCACCGCTGAAGGGCAAGGAGGGGGAGTTTACGACTTCTAGGCAGATTGCTGAGCGTCTTGAGAAAGAACTAGAGACCAATATTGCGCTCAAAATCCAACCCGATGGGCTAGGTTATAAAGTATCTGGTAGGGGCGAACTGCATTTGTCGGTACTAATTGAGACTATGCGCCGTGAGGGCTATGAGCTAGAGGCTGGTAGGCCCGAGGTGGTTTATCGTGAAGTTGATGGCGTAAAAAGTGAGCCGATTGAATCGCTAACCGTAGAAGTATCGCCAGAATATGTGGGTGCAGTGAGCCAAGAACTTGGTATCCGTAAGGCAGAGCTTAAATCGCAAGAACTTACCACGTCTGGCTCGACAAGATTTGTGTATGAGATATCGACAGCGGCGCTGATTGGGCTTCGTAATAATTTGCTAACTGCCACCAAGGGTACGGTGATAATGTCATCTATACCATCTGGGTATCGTCCGGTGGAGGGTAAGTATCGCCCAGAGCGAAATGGTGCGTTGATTGCGTCGGAGAGTGGAGTGTCTACAGCTTATGCGCTTGATTCGGCACAGGCGCGCGGTATATTATATATACCACCACAGGTACCAGTATATCAGGGTATGATCGTGGGGCTTTCTAATAAAAAGGATGACCTAGATATTAATATTTGTCGTGAGAAACAGCTCACTAATATGCGGACGCATGCTTCGGATGGAGCAATCCAGCTTACCCCGTATACACAGTTGTCACTTGAACAATGTTTGGACTTTTTGCTGGATGATGAGCTACTGGAGGTGACGCCTAAGTCACTGCGGCTACGCAAACGCCAGCTCGACCCTATAAAACGCAAGCGCGAGAATAGGAACTAGATGCGTTCTTACTTGGTCGATAGTCATTGCCACATCCACGACCAAGGTTTTTATTTGCCGAAACAATCTGAGATGATGATATCGCGAGCAAGGAGAAATTATGTGCGGCGTATTATTTGTATCGGTACCGATCCGGAAGATTCGATGAACGCACGTGATTTTGCAAATGTTCATGAAAATGTATACTGGACTTATGGTGTGCATCCAGAAAACGCCGAAGATTATTTGGCGGGTAAGTTTAAGGGTGATTATAACACGGCGACGCAAAATAATGCTAGGCCGATTGCGATAGGTGAAGTGGGGCTTGATTATCATCAGATAGAAGAGAACCCGATTGTGATTAACCGTGAAGCGCAGATTAAGGTTTTGGAAGAGATGTTGAATCTTGCGGTTAAGGAATGTTTGCCAGTATCGTTTCATATACGGGAAGCATATGATGATTTTTTGGATATTATCCAAAATTTTCCGATGATACAAGGTGTGGTGCATTGTTTTACCGATAGTAAGAAAAATTTGCGTCGCATTCTGGATGAAACTGGGCTATACGTTGGAGTAAATGGCGTAATGACATATTCTACCTTGGCGGTGCCACCTCTTGATAGGGCTTTGCTCGAAACAGATGCACCGTTTTTGGCGCCTTTGCCATATCGTGGAATTATCAATGAACCAGCGTACATTCGAAACGTAGGTGAGTGGCTAGCTGAAAAGCTTGGCGTATCTTTTGAACTGGTAGAACATCAAACCACCAAAAATGCCGAAGATCTTTTTGGGTTTACGGATTTGGTGCTGCGCAAGTAGGGCTAAAACGTGCGGATTTTGTCGAATGGGAATAAGCGGAAGGCGACTGGCCCAATGATGCGGCAAAATGGAATAGTGCCAAGCCCATTGCGGGAATCCCAGGAATTGGAGCCTTCGCGATTATCGCCGGATACAAAGAGTTCACCACGCGGAACAACCATATCTACTTCACCTGAGGTGTATTCTTTAGGGCCATCAGTGGCGGATTTGCGCCAAATATCGTCATAGACAAAGCCATCTGGGTGTTCATCGTTATAGATGGTCATAATTCCATCTTTCACGACTACGCGTTCACCCGGGAAGGCTATAACGCGCTTAATGATGTATTGATCGGATTTATTAGACGGTACGGTGCAAGTGGTAGGATTTGCTACGCCCTGGGCTTTGTAGGCGGCTACGGCGTCGTCATCTTGGTTTACAAAGACGATAACTTGACCACGCTCGGGGATATATTCTTGCCCAGTGAAATGCGCCCAAGATACAGCGGCACGGTTGACAATTACACGGTCGTCGTTATGCAAGGTGTTTTCCATGCTAACGCCTACAACATTATAACTGCGATAAATGTAAGTATTTAAGAATAAAGTACCCAAAATAATGGCAATTACAAAAGTCCCGAGACTTAGAATATCTTTAAGCAAGGGATGTTTTTGAAAAAATGTTGGTTCCATATCCACTAATTGTATCACATTTTAAGCATATTTTAAATTATTTGTTATAATATAATATATATGGCAGACTTTGTATTAGCAAGAAAAACGAGAAATATTACATCAAACGCAGTGCATGTGTTTTTGAACATATTGCTGGGGGTGCTTTCTGTACTAGTGACGGTGTTTAGCGGTGCGCCGTGGCTTGGCGTACTAATGGTAGCAGTGTCAAAATGGCGTATCTTTGCGGTGAGGAGACGTTATTTGTGGCTCAATATCAAGTCGAATCTGGTAGACCTTATTGTGGGGTTATCGGTGGTACTTTTGGCTTATTACGCTGGATCTACATTGCTGCCGGTGCATTTCTTGCTGATGGCAATATATGTAGTGTGGCTCCTAATAATTAAACCAATGTCGAGCGAAACGGCCAACTTGGTGCAGTCGCTAGTTGCGGTGTTCCTTGGCATATCGGCGACTACGATGATTTCGGCAAATGCCAATTCGGTAGTGGCGGTAGGACTGGCGTTTCTTGTGGGGTATGCAGCGAGCCGTCACGTGCTTGCGCAGTCTAGCTCGCGTGATTACACCTTAACTACATTGGTGTGTGGACTTGTATTTGCCGAGGTGGCTTGGCTATGTAACTCATGGGGTATAGTGTATACTTTTGGTGAAACTGGAATTCGCATCCCGCAGGTAGCAATAATCCTTACGATATTTGCATTTGTGTACAACTATGCACGGCAAGCAATGATAAAGTACCAGGACGATTTTAGATTTAAGCACATCGTGGGGCCGGTAGTCTTTGGGGCGGCGATTGTTGGTATAATCGTGCTGGCGTATAGTGATCCAATATTTAATATATAGAAGGAGGTAAAATGGACAAAGATGGCAAGAAAAAAGCAGAAGGAAAAGAAGTAGTCACAAGTAAAGATGTGGCCGAGAAAAAGGAAGCTGACGAAGAGAAGACGGCAAATGAAGATAAGAAAGTAAACGAAGATAAGAAAGTAGATGAAGATAAGACGAGTGACAATAAACCCAAGAATAACGAAAATGCAGAGGGGAGCAAAGAAAATAAACCGCGAAGTGGAAATGCATTATCTTTGACTCTTGCTAGTATAGCGATAGTATTGGCTGGGACGAGCGCGGTATTTTCATATCTTTCTTACGAAAAAGCCAACACGCCACTCACAATTTTGAACTCTGGTACAGATGGCAATATGACGAGTTTTGTGGAGGGGTCTGTGGCGGACATCGTCGAAAAGGTATCGGCTAGCGTGGTATCGATTGTGACTGAGGTAAAGACTACGAGTTATTTTGGGTATAGCTCGACTGGGCAAGCGGCAGGAACTGGTATTATTGTGACAAGTGATGGATATGTCTTGACCAACAAACATGTGATTGATGGTGCTTCGAAAATTTCTGTGGTACTTGATGATGGCACGACATATACTAATGTAAAAGTGGCGGCGGTGGATCCAATGAACGACGTGGCTTTCCTTAAGATCGCGGATGTGTCGGGACTGACGGCGGCGACGCTTGGCGATTCGAAGACGATTAGTGTAGGACAACAAGTGATTGCAATAGGAAATGCGCTCGGGCAATATCAAAATTCGGTAACGTCTGGAATAATTTCGGGGACAGGGCGGTCACTCACGGCAACCGACGCAACTGGTAGTATGAGTGAAAAATTGACCGATATGATTCAGACTGATGCCGCGATTAATTCTGGCAATTCTGGAGGACCACTCATTAATGCTGCTGGGCAAGTGATTGGTATCAATACTGCAAATGGGTCTGGCACAGAAAATTTGGGTTTTGCAATACCAATCTCGTCGATTAAAGGCATGCTGAGCCAGTTAATTGAAAAAGGCGAAGCGTCGAGAGCTTACATTGGCGTGTATTCGGTGGAGATTACGCCAGAAATTGCAAAAAGTTATAACTTGCCAGTAAGTGAGGGGGTGTACGTGATAAGTTCCTCTCACTATTCGGCAGTGATAAAAGATTCGCCGGCAGAGAAGGCAGGGATTCGCGATAAAGATATCATTACGACAGTAAATGGCGTGAAAGTGGGCGCGGCTGGCTCGCTAACATCTTTGATTGGGGAGTACAAGCCAGGTGATACCGTGCAGCTTACGGTGATTCGTGAGGGTAAAGAAATAGGAGTAAATGTGACACTTGGCAGCTACGCTGAGAAGTAAAGCATGAATCCGGAGGCTTTTTCTAAGAAAAAGCCTCTTTCTTTTGCGTAGTGGACGACGTCTTGATGCTGGCAGGGGTCGGCTTCGAGAATAAGATGGGGAGTGTGAAGTGCGGAAGCACTTCGTATTAATTCTTTAATAAGTGCGAGGCCGCCATCCTCAGCATAGAGGGCAAGATCGGGATCTTCTTTGGCAAGGGATGGTTTGTCGAGCCATTCCCAGGTGGCATCAACGTAGGGCAAGTTGGCGACAATCAAATCAGGGGTGAACTTGACTTTTTCGAGTAAGTGTGATATAATGAAAGATATAGGGGCGTCGTGAATCGCGGCGTTTTTTTGTGCTAATTTTAAGGCTTTTTCAGATATGTCAACTGCGGTAACTTCGGCTTCGGGGAGTTCTTTTTTGATGGTGACGGCAATACAACCAGAACCGGTACCAACGTCGACTATTTTTGGATTTTTTGGCAATTTGCGTTGTGGTGGCTTTACGCCGGGTAGAAATGGCTTGCCGGCAAGGGTAAGTACCATGTCGATGAGTTGCTCGGTTTCGGGACGAGGAGTCAGGACATCAGACGTTATAAAGAAGTCACGACCGTAAAAGTCCACTAATGCAGAACGGGTCCTGTCGGACATTTTTTCCCCCATTTCGCACTGGCTCAATGGGGGTCCCCCTAAATGTCCACCACCCGTTCGGATATTATTAACCTTTAAGTGCGCGTTCATTTTTGATTAGTTCATGAATAATATCATCGATGTCGCCATCCATGGCGGCAGGGATGTTGCTGCGGGAATAGTGGATGCGATGGTCGGTAATGCGGTCTTGCGGGAAATTGTAGGTGCGGATTTTTTCGCTGCGGTCGCCGGTGCCAATGAGGGATTTGCGAGCTTCGGAAGCGGATTTCATTTCTTCTTCTTTTTTGCGCTCCAAGAGGCGAGAGCGTAGAATATTCATGGCTTTGACGCGGTTTTGTTGCTGGGAACGCTCATCTTGCATAGCGACAACAAGGCCGGTAGGCAGGTGAGTGATGCGCACTGCTGAGTCGGTAGTGTTGACACCTTGACCACCATGACCGCCTGAGCGATAGATGTCGATACGAAGATCTTCGGGGTTGATTTCGAGATCTTCTTCGGCGGCTTCGGGGAGGACAGCAACAGTGGCGGTGCTGGTATGGATGCGACCTTGAGATTCGGTAACTGGTACACGTTGAACACGGTGTACACCACCTTCGAATTTGAGCTGGCCATAAGCGTTGTCGCCGGTGATTTTGAAGATAACTTCCTTCATGCCGCCAGCTTCGTTTTCACTGGTAGACATCAGTTCAAGCTTTAGACCGTGGGCCTCGGCGTATTTCTGATACATACGGTAAAGTTCGCCAGCGAAAAGGGAAGCTTCGTCGCCGCCGGCGCCGGCACGAATTTCAAAAATAGCAGGTTTATCATCCTCGGGGTCGCGGGGGATGAGGAGTTCTTCTAGCTTGGCTTTTAAGACAGGTATTTCTGATTTTAATCTGGCAACATCATCTCTCGCGATCTCACCAAGTTCTGGATCGCTGATTAGAGCTTCGGCTTCGGCAAGGCCTACTTCGTCTTTGTTAATAGTGGTGATGGTATCGATTATCTCTCGTAAGATACTGGCGCGTTTGCCTTTGGCGGCAAAATTTGGGTCGCTATAACTATCTGGACGTGCGAGAAAATTCTCAATTTCGGTTAATTCGTCTTTATATTTTTGTAAATCCATGATATAATTATACCATACTTTATGGATCTTTAGCTCAGTTGGCTAGAGCGTACGATTCACATTCGTAA
>CAZHTQ010000004.1:0-23399 GCA_964535375.1 uncultured Candidatus Saccharibacteria bacterium
TATTATGAGACAACGAGCAAATCTTGGTGAATTTATTTATTATCCAATACGCAAGACTTGCGCTCGCAAAAATATTATGCTAAACTAATATTGTAAGTGTTTAATAATTTGCAAAATCGGTTTATATTTTGTATAAGCCAACGCGAATATAGACAACCCTATGAGGAGTTTAAGTTCACGTTGGTTTATGCCGATAAGAATTATTAAACACTTACAACCTCGTAGGGTTGTTTGTGTTACAAGGTCCTGCGAGCCCAACATTAATATAACGAGAGGCACATATGCAGGTCACACAAATACAACACAAATCATACAAATCGCACAATATTACAACCAAATTATTATATATTCTCCCTGCCCTCGCGGCGAGCCTTACCTTAGTTCTCGGCATTATTATCTATAATCTTTCCGTCATTACCCCTACATCCGCCTTCACCGCCGAGCAACTAAATCTCACTCTCCAGGCCGAAAGCCTCAGTATCGACCTTTCTTCCAATTCTACCGTTCTCAATATCGCCCCCACCTACGAAGGCGTTTTTAGCGCCTCCACCCCTGTGACCGTCAATGTAGACACCGTCAATCGCTACGGCTACAACCTCGTCATGACCACTACCGCTTCCACCGACCTTGTCGGCACCACTTCCCTCTCTGGTGGTGATTTTCCGCGCATTCCAACACTCGCGGATGACAATAGTGGTAGTGGTTATGACTCCACCAATTTCCCCCTCAATAAATGGGGCTACTCCGTCAGCGGTTCCAATTATCTCCCCGTCGCTTTTACTAACACCCTTCGCACCACCGATGGCACCAATAATGTCGCAGACCGCGTAAATACCGTCAGCTTCGGCACCAAGTTAAACACCGAGGTTGCCGGCGGTAACTACGTCATTACGCTCAACTTCATCGCTACCGCCAATGCTCCGAGCAATCTCGGTAGCTTCGACGCCGCTTTCGAATTTGCCGGCAAAGTCAAATACGGCACCACCAGTTACTACGCCATGCAAGACATGAATAGCAACATCTGCTCTTACGTCGCCACCCCTACCACTACTACTTCCGCTCCATCTACTCAACTCATAGACACTCGTGATAACAAAATCTACTGGGTATCCAAACTCAAGGACGGTAACTGCTGGATGACCCAAAATCTAGACTTGAATCTAGATAGCACAGTCGCCCTCACCAATGCTGACACTGACCTCAACTCCGTCACCTCTTGGACCCCAACTCGTTCTACAATTAATTCAACTGCTTACAACAATACAGCCTCAGGTGCTTCCGGTGGTATCCTAACTTATAATGGTAGTAATTCGCATAATGGTGGCTTTGCTTCCGGTTGGACGACAAGCGACTACAATACTCCATACTCTGCAGACCCAGGTTATCGTTACGTAGTGCCCAAAGAAATGTCTGGTCCTAATACTAACTATTATGACAACGGTGACACATTCTACTACTGCACAAATCAAGACACTACCTGTGGTGGTAACAGTGAAAATGGTCACTACACAATGGGTAACTTCTATAACTTCGCTGCAGCTAGTGCTACAAACAACGTAGAAACAACCCTCGGCGGTAGTGCTAACGTAGTCCAAAACACTTCCATGCCAGATTCTATCTGCCCTAAGGGTTGGAGGCTACCAATAGACCAAACTACCAATAACGAATTTAACACATTACTTGGTGCATCTAATTATAACGTAATTTCTAATTCCAATTTCGCAGGCCTGAACGCTATTCGCATTGCTCCGCTCTATTTCGTTCGGTCAGGCGACGTGTATGACGGTACGTTGGACTATGCCGGCGTGACTAGCCTCACATGGTCCAGTACTATTAGCTCATCCACTAATGGTTACGACCTGCATTTCTATAGTACTGGCATCCATCCAGCCGATAGCAGTAACCGCGTCCTCGGCTTCCCAGTCCGCTGCTTGGCCCGCACTTCCATCTCCGACATCACCTACATGCAAGAATTCGCTACTATGACCGATGCCAAGAAAGAAGAGATCAAGAACACCATGGTCGTGGGCCAAGCCTATCAGCTCATCGACAACCGCGACAACGAAGTCTACAATGTCGCGAAGCTCGCCGACGGCAACGTCTGGCTCCTCGACAACCTCCGTCTCGACCCCGCCACCCTCCTCCAACAACTCACCCCAGCCAATACCAACATGGACCCAAATACTCCCTTCACCCTCCCAGCTTCATCCACCGACAAGTTCTCCGATAATACAGCAGGCTGGACTACTCCAGGCATCAATACATCACTGTCCAATACTATATCTACCAACGGTGTTTATCAAGGCAATATAGGTGTATTCTACAACTATTGCGCCGCCTCAGCTGGTACTATCTGTGCAGCTAAAGGCTCTAATAATGATAGCGCCTCATACGATATCTGCCCGAAGGGTTGGAGAATGCCTACTAGCGGCGCAAGTGGTGAATATCAAGCCCTCTTTGCAGCATATAGCAGTAACTACACAAACTTCCAAACAGCCTTACGTACGCCACTCTCTGGCAGCTTCGGCAATGAGTCGGCTGGCGGTCAGGGCAACAACGGCTACTTCTTGTCTTCTACTAGGAGCGATAGTCGCAGTATGTACTTCCTGAACGTCTATATCTCCGGTGTGAATCCGCAGTATGGCGACAATCGTCGCTACGGCCTCTCAGTACGTTGCCTCCTCAAATAAGTTTCTATGGCTCAAATAGTGCTTTTTATGACCATTGCTAAACCCAATTAATTATTACAACTCTCCCCCATTTCTTGCGGAGTAAAGTTGCCGAGCGGAAAACTATATAAAGTTTTCCGCGAGCTGGCAACTTGACTACCGTAGGAGTGTGAGTGAAAATCAAATTTATTTGATTTTCCGAACCGACGCCCGGTAGTCTTTCAGATCGGAGCGAGAATGGGCGGAGCGTTGTAATAATTAATATGGCGTGCAAGCAGCCGGTCATAAACAGCACTATTTGAGCCTTAAGTTTATCCCGGCGTGTAGCGAAGCGGAGCAGAATTGGAGTGTTTTGGCTGTCATCTTTGCCGGACTTTCTACGAGAAAGTCCAAATACTAGGTGGGGGGTTGATTTCACTTTGCAGATGTGATAAGGTGTAAATGTGGGGCTGCATTTTTACAACGAGTGGAAAGAAGAAAGGAGGTTTAAGATGCTTGAAATAAACCTACTGTTTGGTTTGCTCAAGATAAAAATTACTTTCGCGTTACCGCGAAAGTAAATAAATAAACCTAATTTAATTCTACCACCCACGAGCAAAAATTACAAGACCCTTTTCGGGTTTCTTGTCGCCCATTAGGGTCAGCGGCCCCACCAAAACATTAACTTTAACCAAATCATTATGAAAACAAGCATCAAAACAACCATCAAAGAAAAATTTCACAAAGTAAAAAAGTTTTTCAAAGAAAACACAATATCGGCACTAACCGCAGTATTTCTAGGCGTTGCAACGCTACTGGTAGCTTGGGCAGGCTGGATCGGCTCGCTCCACGGCGGCAATCAAGCCAGTAATTACACCAAGAGCAACAATCTTGCCTCCGAGGGCAACGCCGAATACAATGTAGCAACACAAGTGTACATATCCGATTTATTCACCTGGAACACTCTTGTTAACTTACAAGTCGACAAACAGTCCGCCAAGGACAGAGGTGACATGGCCGAAGCCAAAACAATTGAAACCAAGATGGAAAAAATCAAACAAAATAATTGTTCACCCAAACTCTTAGAAGCAATCAACAATTTAGACACCAGCAAAAAATGGACCTCGCCATTCGAGGACGAAGAGTTTACCAAGGGATATTTTGAAGAAGCCCAAAAGTTGCTAGACGAATCACAGAAAGCCATGGCAGAGGGTGATATCGACAACTTACGCGGCGACTCATATCAATTAGCTTCCGTATTATACTCGCTCGTATTATTCTTACTGGGCATCATTGGCGTCTTAAACGATTACCACAGCCGCAAGGCTCTGCTAATATTCTCAACATGTCTATTAGTTATTGCTTTTATCTATATGCTTACTATCCCAATACCTACCGGTTTCGACCTCTCCAAATTCTTTAATCACGGTTAAGCACCACCATTAACTCGCCCACCCTAGGAAACCTATTCCGAAAGGGCCTGCCTCAAATACTCCCCCGTCGGCGTGTCCGCCCGCTTTGCGAGCTCCTCCGGCGTCCCCTCTGCACATACCAACCCCCCATGTAATCCCCCCTCCGGCCCCATATCTATCACCCAGTCTGCCGATTTTATCACGTGCAAATTGTGTTCTATGATAATCATCGAATTCCCCCCATCCACTAGCCGGTTCAAGATAGCAAGCAGTCTCTTTACGTCATCCGTATGTAGCCCCGTCGTCGGTTCATCCAGGATATACAAAGTCTTACCGGTAGAACGCCGCGCTAGCTCCGTCGCGAGCTTTATCCTCTGCGCTTCACCCCCAGAGAAAGTCGTCGCCGGCTGCCCCAGGCGAATATACCCCAACCCCACTTCCTGTATCGTTTTCAGTTTTGGCGCAATCGACGGTATATTTGCAAAAAACTCCACCGCCTCATCGATCGTCATGTCCAGCACTTCCGAGATGTCTTTACCCTTGTATTTGATTTCCAATGCCTCACGGTTATATCGTTTCCCATGGCATGCCGGGCAGGTTACATACACATCCGGCAAAAAATGCATCTCAATCTTATTTACCCCATCCCCCTGACAATGCTCACATCGCCCACCTTTAACGTTAAACGAAAACCTCCCCGCCTTATATCCCCGCACTTCCGCTTCCGGTTGCGCCGCAAAAAGCTCGCGTATTTGGTTAAACACTCCGGTGTACGTAGCTGGATTCGACCTAGGCGTCCGCCCTATCGGCGACTGATCGATGACAATTGCCTTATTTATTAGCTCGATTCCCTCGATTTTATCATGTATTCCCGATACGGTTTGCGCTCGATGTAAACGCGCCAAAAGTTCATTAGCCAAAATCGAATTCACCAAAGTCGATTTCCCAGAACCCGATACTCCCGACACCACCGTCATCACCCCCAGCGGAAACCTCACGTCTATATTCTTCAAATTATTCTCACGCGCTCCACGCACAATCAAGTCCCACCCCTTACGCGGCTTACGCCGTTTCTTGGGCACCGGTATCGTCTCTGCACCAGAAAGATATCGCCCAGTTATCGAGTTTGGATTCGCCGCAACTTCCGCCGGCGTTCCGCATGCCACTAGCTCCCCCCCACGCGACCCAGCCCCCGGCCCAATATCCACAATGTAATCTGACGCCCACATCGTATCCTCATCGTGTTCCACCACGAGCACCGTATTGTGTAAATCACGCAAATGCTTCAAAGTAGCAATCAGCTTGTCATTATCCCGCTGATGTAGCCCGATAGACGGCTCGTCTAGTACATATAGCACCCCAGTCAGCCCCGACCCAATCTGCGTCGCGAGCCTTATTCTCTGCGCTTCCCCACCAGAAAGCGTATTTGCCGCTCGCCCAAGCTCCATATACCCCAGCCCCACATCCTTCATAAATCTCACTCGCTCACGAATTTCTTTCAAAATCGGTGCTGCAATCATCATCTCCGACTCTGTAAAGCCGAGATCCTGCGACAACACTTCAAGCGTCGCGTCCACATCCAAGTTGCACATATCCACAATGCTGAGGTCATGCACCGTCACCGCAAGCACCGCCGGCTTCAACCTCGCCCCATGGCAAGTCTGGCACTCCCTCACCCGCATAAACCTCTCAATGTCGTGCTTAGTAAACTCGCTAGTCTTCGGATCATTATAACGCCGTTCCAATGTCGGTATAACCCCTTCATAGGTCGTTTCATACACCGTACCATCCGCAAACCGCCCACTCCCGCTTATCTTCATCTCATATTTTTCCGCCCCAGTTCCATACAAAATCAAATGTTTCGTTTCATCACTAAGTTCCCCTATTGGCGTATAGATATTAAATCCGTGTTTTGCCCCCACCGCCGCGAGCCTTTTGAGCCACCACGAATCTTGCTGGACTCTATTGAACGGCCGAATCCCGCCCTCTGCAATAGTGAGATTATTATTAAGCACCAACGCCGGATCCACCACCATTTTACTCCCAAGCCCCGTACAGTCCGGGCACGCCCCTTCCGGCGCATTAAAGGAAAACAGCCTTGGCGATAGCTCCGGTATCAGTTCATCTGGATGGTCTGGACAAGCATATCTCTGCGAGTATGTTAGTACTTCCGTATTTTCCGACCCTATGCCAGCTTCTCCTACCGCTGTCGTATGGTCGTTAATTTTTAGTAGCATCATGATACCCTGACCGAGTTCCAGAGCCTGTTCACACGAACCACTAATTCTCGTGAGCAGTTCTGGACTCAATACAAACCTATCCACCACGATTTCAATGTTATGCCGTTCATTCTTGTTGAGCTCCGGAAATTCATCTAGTGCGTAAATGATTCCATCCACCCGCACCCGCGAAAACCCCTTAGCCGAATATTGGTCCGGTATATGAGCAAACTCACCTTTTTTCGACGACACTATCGGCGCAAGAAGCATACACTTGCTCCCAAGCGGCAGCTTCATTACCTCATTTACTATATCTTCCACACTACGACGGCTCACCGGCTTATGGCAAATTGGACAATGTGGCACCCCCACTCGCGCAAAAAGCAAGCGCAAATAATCGTACACCTCTGTCACTGTTGCCACCGTAGAACGCGGATTCCGCGAAGTAGATTTCTGATCAATTGATATTGCCGGAGAAAGCCCCGTAATCGAGTCCACATCCGGCTTATCCATTACCCCGAGGAACATCCGAGCATAACTAGACAAAGATTCCACATATCGCCGCTGCCCCTCTGCATAAATCGTATCAAATGCTAGGCTCGACTTCCCCGACCCAGATAACCCAGTAATAATCACTAGTTTATCTCGCGGAATATCTACGTTCAAATCTTTCAAATTATTCTGCCGCGCCCCCCGCACCCGTATTACATTCTCATTGCCAAAAATCTCCCCCATCTCCCCGCTGTTCTCCGCTATTTTCTTATCCTCATCCATATCATGCCTCATTTCACTAACTTCCTATTATATCAAAAAACTTCAGTTTTGTCCACAAAACCACGCCACGTGTAAATTATACCAAAACTAGTATAATTACTCCATCACACAGTCATTCTATACCAGAACGTATATAATTACGCTTTTTTCACCTACGCCCGCTTCCACTCTTTCACGAATTCCTCATACGTCTCAAACTCGCACCCAGCCTTAAGTAGCTCCATTATCACTTTTTCTAGCCGCGCCACCAGTTTATCTCCACTATTCCGCTTTATG
Source organism: uncultured Candidatus Saccharibacteria bacterium (assembly GCA_964535375.1). Taxonomy (GTDB): domain Bacteria; phylum Patescibacteriota; class Saccharimonadia; order Saccharimonadales; family Saccharimonadaceae; genus Nanosyncoccus. The sequence goes on from CAZHTQ010000004.1 coordinate 7,330, forward strand.
TATCCCGGCACCATCCCGTACCCCATCAGCTCGTCGCTAAACTCCCACGGGTGAAAATACGTCGCAAAATATCCAGTTTTACGAAGTGCCATTTTTGCACCCTGCGTGTAAAGTGTCACCGGAAACAGATGTAGCGCCAACCAAAACAGCGGCACTCGCATAGAAGACGCCACACTTACCGGCACTTCCACTATCCCCTCTCGCACAAATGGCTTAAGCGGCACGTCGCGGTGATTATACCGCCCCGGCACCCACGCCGGATTCACACTCGTATCATACAAAAACCCATTTTTCTTGAGTTCCCTATAATCTATCTTAAACATCCTTGGCTGTCGCCATCCTACCACCTTAGTTCGCGCCGCATCCGTTTGCGCTTCACCTTTCACCGTATTGCCAACCCCAGACTTTTCCTCACCCTTTTCCACAGAGTTTTCCACATACTTTTCCACAACCCCCGCCACAATTTCCCGCGACCGCGCCACGTCCCCCTCGCAAGGTCTAAAATGATCCACCCCATGGCACCCCACTTCGTGCCCCTCACGCACTATTCTTTCCACCATCTCTGGCGCCGTTAAAGCGAAGTTCCCCGTGACAAAAAACGTCGCCCTCACCCCGCACCGTTTCAGCATGTCTAACACCTTGGCAAGCCCCTTAGCAGACACCTTCACCCCCTCCGCAAGTGATATTTCGCCCCCATGCTCCCTAGGCAGATCAAATTCCTCCACGTCAAAACTAATCAGCACTTTCCCGTGAAGAGAGCGCCTATCTTTCTTCCGATCACCTCTGTTATTCTTCATTAAACATCCCCCGCAGTACTCTTGTCGTCATCGAATATTCCTACCGACTTTTGCCGATCTACTACGTATAACGGTCTCCCCTTCGCCTCCGCATGTATCTGCGAAATATAAAGCGCCGTCATTGCCTGACTCACTAGCACTAGCCCAATTAAGAACGCCACGAAAACACTCATTGCCACCGCCCCACTCCAGTCTAACTTCAAAGGGTCACCCATTATATATTGTTGTATTAGTATAAACAGTCCCAGCAGCCCAGAAAACACCATTATAAATATCCCAATATAGCCAAATATTAGTAGCGGTGTTCGCGACATCGACACCATCGAATCCCCCGCAATTGCCGCCAGTCTCTTAAAACTGTACGTTGGCTTTCCGCTCATCCGCCCCCGCGTTTTCACGTTAATATACTTTTGCTCATATCCCAGCCAATCTATCAATGCCCTAGTAAGCCTATTATGCTCGCCAAATTTACGAAACTCATCCACCACCGTCTTGTCCATCAGCCGAAAATCCATCGCCCCCACCACCACATTCGGGTTCCCCATCATTTTCATCATTCTATAATATATCCGCGACCCCGTCCGATGCTTGGTCGTATTATGCCCGCGCACCGCCGTCACCACCATCGCACCCTTTTCCCACTCATCTACCATCTGTCGTATCACTTCCGCCGGGTGCTGCCCGTCACCATCTATCATCACCACTGCGTCGCCTCGCGCGTTAAAAAGCCCCGCCGTCAGTGCATTTTCCTTGCCAAAATTCTTCGTGAGCGCCACCACCCGCACTAGCCCCTTATGGAAGCTCTCGCTCCCCCGCACCTTTTCCACCGTCTTGTCGCGCGACCCATCATCCACTATCACGATTTCCACCGCATAGGGCAAATCAGCGAGCACCGGCGCCAGTTCCATGTCTAGAAACTTCCGAATCCCTGCCGCCTCATTATACACCGGCACAACCACCGAAACCATTTTCTTCATACCATATATTATACCACAGGAGTATGTTATAATTAAGTCATGATTAAGCGTCACTCCAAACTCTTCGCTATTTTTCTTTACGCACTACCCATTCTATTTTTTACTATAGGCTATTTTCTGCTTACCACTTCTGGCGAAGATGTTTTTCAGGGTGCCAGCACATTTCGGTTCAGCACCCCCACTCCACTTAGCGACATGGCCGGCGCCTTTGAGCACAGCGGCCGTATCACCGATATGTATGCCTGGAGCGTTATAGATTTTTTTGACTATCAATTTCGCTTCGGCCCCGACCTCATCTTCCGTCTGCTCGATGTAGCCATGATTTCCGCCTGTTTTTATCTCGCAACCTTCCTTGTGCTAGATCGTAAGCCTACTTTAAAACTCAAAGATTCTCTTATTTTCTGCGGGCTATTCGTAGGCATCGTTTTTTCGCCCTTTGGCCGCCGTCTCTACTCCGAATTCTCCATGATTCATAACTACGTCCCGCTAGTATTGCTTACTCTCCTCTTTGCGTTCCCTTATCTCAAACTCCTACGCGGCGCCACTATACCTCGCACCACTGCGCTTGCCTTTCTCATGATCCCCCTAGGCTTTGTTTTTGGCATGAGCACCACTATCACTCCGCTCGCGGTTTTTATCACCGTTATTGTTTACTGCATAGTTTATCGCAAATCCCTTACGCGCCCACCCGCCTGGTTTTTTACCGGCCTCATTGCCCTTCTTGCTGGCTGGGCTATTAGTTTCTTTTTAAGCTCCGGTATGAGCGATTACACGAATAATTCCGTTGCTGCCGCATCTTTCGATTACGTCGCCATCAGTTCCATTTTTACCGATTTTACCACCGCCATTCCAAAATTACTTTTCCACCTCATTTACAATTTCGGCCTCACCCTCATTCCTCTTACAGCCATCGTCATCGTTTGTCTCATTTTCTCCAACCGCCCCGCATTCTTTAGCTCATTACGCGACAAGACCACCCGCAAATACATCTTTGTCTTCGCCTTCTTTACCATTCTCCACATCCTCGCTGCCATCCAGATCAAATCCCCACCCCGCATCCTCATCCCTGCCCATTTCGCCGGTGTCATACTTATTCTCAAACTCTTCACCCCACTCATCAAATCCAAACTTCTCGCTTCTACTGTTGTAATTTTTACAACAGTAGCCGTCATTCTACATACCGTTTTCCTAAGTATCTACCACACCCAAGCCGCCTCTATCTTGCAAGAAATCGAAACCTCCCCCGAGAGTACCATCTGCATCGACTATTCTCGCAATATCGCCCCGCACATCCCCATCATCAGTCTTAGCCAAGAATATCTCCTAGTAGACTGGGGCACCCCCGTAGTCATTTACGGCAAAGATGTCACTTTCTGCAAATAATGTTATAATTATTATATGAATAATACCAAATCCGCAAAATCCGAAAATTTCGCAAACCCCACAGCACCAGTCAAAACTAGCCAGCACGCATTTCGATACTTCTTCGTCGGCATCTCTGTCACGGTTTTCAATTATGCCCTCTTTGCTATTCTCTCTAATCTCATTATTAAAAACAACGATCTCCTCTGGCTTTCTAACCTCATTGCCACAGGCATTACCACTATCGTCGCTTTCATTTCTCACTCCAAAATCACCTGGAAGGATCGCTCTGTTACCAAACATTCCGTCATCCGCTTTTTCATCTGGAATGCAGCTCTCACTTTTCTTATCGCCCCCGCCCTCACTCAATTTTTTAGCATCTTTACTCCGCTTTACGAATTCGCCTACAATATCACCTCTGCCATCCATCTCACGTTCACCTACGAATTCGTCCTCACCACCGGCGCCTTCGTCCTCACCTCTGCCGTCATCATGATTCTCAACTTCCTTTTCTACGACCGCTTCGTTTTCGGCAAAAAACACCAAACCACCCCAGTCACAGATGTTGCATCAGCAAAGGAACCTTCCGCCGATGCCGAGTAGTCCCAAAGTTTCCATCATTGTCCCTATCTACAATGTCGCCAAGTACCTCCCCGCTTGTCTCGATTCTATTTTAAGTCAAACTTACTCCAATCTCGAAATCATCCTAGTAGATGACGGCTCCACCGACAATTCCGGCCAAATCGCCGACAATTACGCTACCAAAGATTCCCGTATTAAAGTTGTTCACCAAAAAAATCGAGGTCAATCCGCCGCTCGAAATTGCGGCCTCGTTATGGCTACTGGTGATTTTATCAGTTTTATCGACGCCGACGACGAAATCAAATCTAATTTTGTTAAAAAGCTAATCGGGTTATACAACAGTGATGTTTCTCTCGCAGTCTGCGGACATGAATATCGCCGTCTATACAATAACTCTTCTAGCAATCTATATCAATCCCACCTTAAACCTCGCCGCCCCACCGAAAGCCATAAGTCTTACATTCTAAAGCTACTTGCAAAAGATGGCCGCCTCTATTCTTGCAACAATAAACTATTCAGAGCCAACATTATTCATAGTCACCATCTTACCTTTGATGAAAAACTAAACTTTGCCGAAGACACCAAATTTGTTTTAAACTATCTATCATACGCCCAAGGCGAAATCGCTTATACGCCGTCCCCACTTTACATCTATAATTCCGGCACCACGACTAGCACCATGCGTGTCGTTTCCACCGACTGGCACAACTGGCAAGTCTCTTACAACAATCTCAAATCCTGGCTCGGCTCCTACCCCACCATCACCGAACGCTTCTGGCTTCATCTCGTCCACCTCCGCTGGCGCATCTCCCACCTCCGCTCCCGCCACCGCGCCAGGAAGTAACCACATCACACCACCGTTCTATCATATTTCCCAAATACTTCAAAATATGCTAAAATATATACTATATGACTATCCCCCGCGTTTTAAATCGCAAAAATCGCATCCTCTTGGCCGAACTCACCAAGACCGATTTTAAGCTCCGTTATCAGGGCTCCGTCCTTGGCTACCTTTGGGCGTTACTTCGCCCACTCATGATGTTTGCTATTCTCTATGTAGTTTTCGCCAAATTACTCAAAATCGGCAACGACATCCCCCATTATCCTGTCTATCTCCTCTGTGGTACATCTATGTGGAGCTTCTTCACCGAATGCACCTCTCAGGGCATCCAAGCAGTCGTTAGTCGCGGCGATCTCCTTCGCAAGATTAGTTTCCCTAAATATATCGTGGTAGTTTCCGCCACTCTCACCGCCGTCATCAATATGCTCATCAATCTCGCAGTTATCATTATCTTCGCCCTCATCAATGGCGTATCACCAGATTGGTCATGGTTCCTCGTTGTACCAGCCATCTTACAGCTCTACCTCCTTTCTCTCGGCATTGCTTTCCTGCTCGGTTCTATCAACGTCAAATATCGCGACATCACCTCCATCTGGGACGTTCTTGTCCAGGCCCTCTTCTATGCCGTACCTATCATTTATCCCATCTCTATGGTAGCCTCCACTAGCGAACTTGCCGCCAAAATCATTTTACTAAATCCTATTTCCCAAGCCATCCAAGATATCCGCTTCGGCCTCATTACACACGAAACCATCACCACCTGGAATTACTTAGGCAACATCGGCCTCGCTTTTATACCAATTATTATCACTTTATCAATTCTTATCATTGGCTCGCTAGTTTTTCGCAAAAAATCTAAATTCTTCGCGGAGGAAGTCTAATGAAAAAATCTATCGGCACACGCACCGAAGTGAATACCGGCAGCGACCTCGCTATCAGTGTTACTAATTTGCACAAAAGTTTCAAACTCCCCACCGAGCAGGCCTCTGGTCTAAAGCAGGCTATCTTCAACCACCTCCGCGGCATTAAGGGCTATAAAGAGCAAAAAGTTCTAAAAGGTTTAACTTTCAACATCAAGAAAGGCGAATTCGTCGGTATTGTCGGCCGCAACGGTTCCGGCAAATCTACTCTACTCAAAATCCTCGCCGGCATTTACTATCCCGAAAAAGGCGATGTAACTATTAATGGTACACTTGTGCCCTTTATCGAACTCGGCGTCGGCTTTAATCCCGAGCTCACCGGCCGCGAAAACGTCTATATGAATGGCGCTCTCCTAGGCTTCAGCAACAACGAAATGGACAAAATGTATGACGACATCTGGGATTTTGCCGAGCTAAAAGACTTCCAAGACCAAAAACTCAAAAATTACAGTTCCGGCATGCAAGTCCGTCTCGCTTTTTCCATCGCAATTCGCGCCAAAGGTGATATTCTACTCTTAGACGAAGTCCTCGCCGTCGGCGACGCTGCCTTCCAGCAAAAGTGCACCGACTATTTCAATACCTTAAAGAATACCGACCAAACCGTCATCCTCGTTACTCATTCTATGGAAAACGTCCGCAGATTCTGCGACCGCGCAATCCTTATTGAAAACGGCGAAATCACTATCGACGGCGACCCATCCACTGTCGCCGACGCTTACACTAAATTATGGCAATAATTAAAATTACTCGTGTCTAATTCTACGAAATAATTTATAGCCCCAAAAACATTTTTTCACCAATGTGTTATATATTCTAATTTTTCTAGTTACAAATTGATTCTCGCAATATAAATCTATATTCTTTTTAATCCACGACATATTTTCTCGCATTACAGACTTTGGTACCTCCCCGCGTAGCCCTGCATCCACAAAAGCATATTTTGCCGTAAGCAATGCTACTTCCGCCGCTTTTTTCAAATCTACATCTCCCTCAAAATATTGCACCGCTTCTTCCGCTGCCTTTTCTCGCATTTTAAGACGTTCATGAGTTTCAGTATTATTCATTATGCTGCCGTCTCGCTCTATATAGTTGTATAATGCCCTATCGACATACACCACTTTCTTCGCCGCCGCATATAATTTATATGTTGTTAAGCTATCCTCGTTCTTCTCACCTACCGGATACCAGATGTTTTCCTCTACAAATAACCGTTTTACATATAATTTATTCCACGCTACGATATCTATATTTTCTTGCCCTACTAGCAAGTTCGCAGTCGCTTCCGCACCAGTCATTACGCCAGCTTTTGATACCACATCATTGTATCCACACACCACGATATCCACATCTTTTTCCACAAGGTTTTCCACAAGTACCAAAATATAATCTTCGCTTACATAGTCATCACCATCAACCAACGCAATCAATTCCCCCTTCGCTTTACGAATACCATAATTTCTCGCATCCGATAGCCCCCCGTTTTTCTTATGAAAAACTTTCACTCGCTCGTTACCGCTAGCAAATTCATCACATATTTTTCCCGACTCATCACTGGACCCATCATCTATCACAAGAATCTCAATATTTTCATACTTTTGCCGCGCCAAAGATTTTAAACACCGCAAAATATACTTCTCAATATTATATACCGGCACAATAATTGATACGAGTGGCTTATCCATTTACTTTCTTATAGTTTTCAAGATATTTTATCGTATCACGCATCGCATCGTCCACGGTAAATTCCGCCTTCCAACCAAGCTCACGCTTCGCCTTAGCCGGATCAGCATAGATCTTCGCAAGATCTCCAGCTCTTCTTGCCGCTATTCTGTACGGCAATTTCTCTCCGCTCGCTTTTTCAAATGCCTTCACCATCTCCATCACCGAAGTAGCCTCACCAGTTCCCAAATTATACACACTCACCCCCGGCTTCATTTTGCCTATCGCCGCTACATGCCCCCTCGCAAGATCCACTACGTGTATAAAATCACGCATTCCAGTACCATCCGGTGTATCATAATCATCACCGTATATAGCCAATTCTTTTATCTCACCCGTAGCCACTTTCATTATTATTGGCATCAAATTATTCGGAATATCATTTGGGTTCTCACCGATTAGCCCAGACTCATGCGCCCCCACTGGGTTAAAGTACCTAAGTATTGTCACTTCAAAAGTAGAATCGGCCACCGTCACGTCACGCAATATTTGTTCAATCATGAATTTCGTCTGCCCGTAAGGGTTGGTAATACCAATTCCAGTCTGCATCTCCTCAGTCAACTTTACGCCGTCCTGATCACCATACACAGTCGCCGACGAAGAAAATATAATTTTCTTCACATTATTTCTCTGCATAGATTCAAGCAAATTAACGGTCCCACCAATGTTATTTTTATAATATTTGAGTGGCTTCTCTACCGATTCCCCCACCGCTTTAAGCCCCGCAAAATGTATTACCAAGTCATAACTGCCATTTGCAATTACATTCTCCGTCGCTTCCGCATCCATAAGATCAACCTGGTAAAATTTCGGCCTCACGCCGGTAATCTTCTCAATATCATCAAGCACTGTAATCTTAGAATTAAACAAATTGTCTAAAATCTCAATCTCGTATCCACATTTTATTAATTCCACCGCAGTATGCGATCCAATATATCCAGTACCACCGGTTAGCAATATCTTCATTTTTTCTCCTTTTCTATATTATATATCTTTTTTAAAAATATGCAAAACTACCACTAAATCACATGCGCATAAAATACCGTAATTATAGCATAAATATCTACAAAAATCACAGTCAGAAACATATATTTATAGATCCTGCTTAGATCATATTTAATTCTATTATTAAAAATCACAAAGGCAGGAATTAATAATGGAATAAAATATCTCCCTTGCACACCGGAAATTTCCATAGATCCCACCGGAGTCCAAGTTAAATATTCCGCCGCAAATATTAGAGCCAACGTTGATAATAATATTACCGACATACATGTCTTCTCACTATTATTAATTTTTTTCCCAGCATTATCCATTATGCATACCATGACAAGCATACAGAGCATCACCATAGTACAAATACTATCGATCGGTATATCAAACCAACCCATCGGTCCGCAAACCAGATTTTCCATATAAACATACGCGTTTTCCGCAATTGTACGAATTAACACTTTTATGGTCCTAAGTGGCGATTCTAAAACAAAGCCTATTTGTTCAATTGCACTCACACCATCACCGGGCCGCAGTTGATATCTCATGGCCACCACCGTCCAAATTCCGACCAATGCCACCACCAAAAACGCCAATAGACCAATTTCCAAATATTTTCGTTTCTTAGTTTTAAACATATGCTCAGGAATTAAAAATAGGGTAAGACACACCGGCAAATAAACCATTTTGCATAAAGATACGATAAGACATAATACGGCCAAAATAATTCTATCCTTATTATTTACGAAATCTTTTCTGCTATAACGCATATTCAAACAATACGAAAAAAGCAAAAATGTAGTTCCATTAATTATCGGATCAACACTAAGCGAAATCGACTCTTGCAGCATCATCGGCATAAACATTACCAACAATACCGACATCTTCTTAAACGGAATAAGTTTAATGGCATAATACATCAATAATACCCAAAACAGAAAATTAAATAATCTTCCAAAAAGTGCCAGGCCAAGCACCGGTAATTTAAAAATCTCACCAATTTTTATCCCAATCGCTTGCGGTAAATATGCAAGAAATGGATATTGCGATGTATTTGTATATACATTGAACACCTCCTCATTATCTCCATACGCAAATATGGCAAAATTGTCACGATACATTCCATAGTTCAAATCCTTTTCCCAATGCACCGCAGCCAGTACGTCGGCACTATAATAACTACCTCCAGCACCGCTCTCAGTTAAGTCAGACACCAGACTACCGTGCGCAACACCATAAGCCCTAGCAAAGTGAAATACTTCATCTGGAACCCTACCAACCGGAAAAACAGCCATCATTATCAATCCCACGGGGATTACAAACGCGATAAATATCTTCTCCAATCTCCATTTCTTTTCAAAAGCACAGATGCACAACACCGACAATACAAGCCCGAACACAATTATTCCAAGCATCAACAAATATTTAAATTTTACTACAAATAGATCTTCTGGCAAACCATCAGCTTTCATTAAAAACACTATAGCAATCACAAAAACCAAAAAAATTACAAAGCATGATATTTTCCATCTGTCCACAAGCATGCGCCACAATTCTTTAATCTTTAATACAAACATATCATCTTCTCCTTAAAAATCTTACGAAAATCACGCTTCTCCTCAAAATCTTTCCTGGCCGCGATAGCCATTTCATTAGATCGCTTTTCGTCAGTTAACATTGTCTTCATAGCATTATATAAACTCACTCTATCACCAACGGCCACCAAAATCCCATTCTTTCCGTTTTTAATAACTTCTCTGTTTTCACGAATATCAGAAGCTATTATTTTCTTACCCATCATTTCAGCCTCCAATAAAGACAACGACATTCCCTCCCTATGACTAGGCAATACAAAAACTTCACCCCTAGCCAGTCCAGCCAATGGCTCCTTGGTTGGACCATGAAATTTTACATTTTTAAAATTAGCACATCTCATTTTATCAATTACCCCGTCACCATAAATATCTAACGAAACCCCCGATATATCAGCCTGGAGCATACTAAACGCCTCTAATAATTCATTTATGCCTTTTTCGACAACTACCCTACCGAGAAACACAAAACTATCTGGCTTCACTTTCTCACCGCCGTAATCTTCTTTTCGATCCTCCACACCGTTCTCAATCACAACTACATGCTCCAGCTTTTTAGGCGCGATCATTTTCTCAGTCTCTCGCCTCAAAGCATTACTCACGAATATCACTTTATCCGTATCGCGTGACTGCTTTATTATCTCTTTCCCTATTATGTTCTTGAATTTTCTGTTTACATTCCACAAAACCCAATTTCGAAAATCAGCATGATCCGTCCATATAATTTTTAGATTATATTGTTTTCCGACTTTAGTTGCAGCAATCCAATCATCGCGTGATTGTATATTCAATACCTTAGGATGGTACTCCTCTATCATATTTTTATACCATCTTTTCAATTTCTTTTGGAAAAAATAATATTTCGGCAACAAAATATTTCGCCAACCACTCCAGTTCTGACATCTACTATAGGGAGGGGTTAACGTATCAAACCCCTCACTACTTGCCCTATCTAAAAGTTCAACAGAATTAGAAATAATAACCGGACGAAACCCATTTCTCCTCAATTCATTAGCGAGCCTCAACTGATAAATTTCACCGCCACCAAAATCACAAGCGGCCACATTTCTAATCAGAAACACTACAGGTGTCATCTTTTACTTTCTTCGTGGTACTCTTTTTCTGTATTTACATTCCAGATATTAGATTTATCCGTCTCACCAGTCATAATATTTTTTACAGCCTCAAACGAAGTAGACATTGAATGATCCAAATTGTTATAACGATGTTGTCCGTTACGCCCCACCAAGAACAAATTTGGAATCTTATCAAGATACTCCCTCAGGTCATCAATCTGTTCATAAGTATCAAAATATGCTGGGTATGCCTTCTTCACTCTCTCCACATGAAAATCCATCGCACCTTCTTCAGAATCTATAATATTAATTTTAACCATCTCGCTAATTGCCATCTTCGCAAACTCTTCATCAGTCATTGACCATAGTTCATCACCTTCATTGCAAAAATATTCTAGCCCCAACCATACACTACCATCAACATCTTTCACTAAGTATGGAGACCAGTTATTGTATATCTGAAACCTACCCATTTTTACGCTTTTGTCATGAACATAAACCCAGTTGTCCGGGACAATGTTACCGAGGGTCTTAATATTTGTTTCATTCTTAAGCGCCAACTTAGGCACCAACACACCTACCGTCATATAGTCTCTATATGGCAATCCTTCAGCTATCTTTACCATCTTTTTCGGTGTATCATTCATCGCTAATACTAAATCCTTCATTGGCATAGAAGAAATCACATAATCGCCTTTTAGTGTCGTTTTCTTTCCGTCCTTCTCATATATTACGCCAGTCACAACATCATTCTTATTCTTCTGAATACCCACGACTTTCGCTTCCATTATTATTTCCCCACCCTTCTTCTTTATCTCCTTTGCGGTTATCTCCCAAAGTTGCCCCGGTCCCAACTTTGGATAAGCAAACTCTTCAATCAGTGAAGTCTCAACCTTACGATTCTTTTTGTTAAATGCTTTGCCAAAAATATCCTTCAAGATAGCCGCAATCGAGAGCCCCTTTACCCGCTGTGCGCCCCATTCAGGCGAAATATCTCTCGGATGTCTCCCCCACAAATTCTCTGTATAGTTCTCAAAAAACATCGAATACAGTTTTTTTCCAAATCGATTAATATAAAAATCCTCCAGAGATTTCTCTGGTCTTTTGTGTATCGCGCTTTTCATATAGCTGCATCCTACCACAAAAGTCGTGCCAAGCCCCATATTCTTAATTGTTGAAGCTTTCAATGATACTGGATAATCAAAAAACTTTTGATTAAAGAAAATCCGTGACAATCTATTTCGTCTCAACATTACACGATCAGTTTTCTCTGGATCTGGCCCGCCCTTCACCAATGTCGACTTCCGACCCAACTTCTTATCATCATACGGTAAAGCACCTTGCGTAGGCAACATCTTCTCCCACCACTCATTAACTTCTGGTACTTTAGAGAAGAACCTATGTCCACCCATGTCCATCCGATTACCTTTATAATTAACCGTCCGTGATATTCCACCAAAAGTATTAGATTCCTCCAATACCACCACCTCATAATCCTTGGATTTATCCAGTAATTCATACGCCGCAGTCAATCCGGCTGGCCCAGCACCTATCACAATGACTTTTTTCTTACCCATCTAACTCCTCCATATTCTTCTATATCTACAATATATTATAGCACACTTATGCATTTTTTCATGCTATAATTATCTCATGAAAATCCGTATACCAACAAAACTCCAAGTTAAGACCTATTTTACATCACATATTAATCAAATAATCTTTGGTCTCTATCTAGGAACCATTTGGAACATATACTTTTTCACCTTAACTGCATCATACTTTCAAGATAATACAATTTACAGATTATTTTTCTTCATCTTTGCAATTATCGTCTTTATCATAGCCTTTTTAATATCATCTGCCATCTTAAAAATCATCAAGAAAATCACTATCAAAACTCCGCATAATATTTTGTCCGTAAAACAACGTTTTAGCTTATTCTTATTATTCTTCATGGGTACCCTTACCGTTGCATTTATTTGGTTTCTCGCCTACAATCCCGGCGGTTTTTCCTCGGACTCCATAGACCAGCTCAATCAAGCCATCAATGGAAATTATCTAGATTGGCACCCGGCCCTTCATACAATTCTAGTCTTCACTATTCCGTATTCAATTTTTCACAATATTGCCGCCATCGTTATTTTTCAAATTATCTTTTTTGCACTAACGCTGGCATATTCTATGCTTACCATTTATGAATTAATCGGAAAAAAATGGAGCATCATTGCATTTCTCGTCATCATATTCAACCCAATAGTCATGGACACATTAATGTTCCCATGGAAAGATGTTACCTTTGCCATTTTTGCACTTCTAATCACCACCATTTCACTCAAAATATATCATTCCAGTGGCACTTGGGGCAACAAAACCTGGAAACTCATTCTGCTTGGCATAGTCATTGCTATTACGTCAATTCTCAGACATAACGGCATACTCTTTACAGTTCCACTCGTTGCGTTTCTTTTCTTTTTCCTTGATCACAAACAGTGGTTTAAGTTATTTGCCTACATCGTCGTAACCTTCTTTCTCATCAAAGTTCCTCTTTATTCCGCACTCAACGTCACAAATCCGATTCGAGGTGCCGAGGAGACTTTAGGGCTACCGCTTACCGTGTTAGCAAATGTTGCAAAAACCACACCGGAAGCCATGGACCAAGAAACTTCCGACTTCATGTATAGCATCGCCACACAAGAGCAGTGGCAAAACCTTTACATCACAGGAGACTTCAACTCCATCAAATGGTCAAATATCAATCTCGCACCGATTAGCGACCTTGGTCCTATGAAAATCATCAAACTAACCGTCAAGAACCTTATATCCTCAACAGACGCAAGTCTCATTGCACTCTTCAAGGCCACACAGGTCGTTTACGGCGTGGAAGGCACCTTTTCCCACAACATACCCTACATTGCTTCAGACACAGCAATTGCATCATTTAATAATACGATCCTTAAACAAGCAATTGACGGTTATCGTAAAATCTTTGACGAATCAATCTTAAAATATCTTGAATATACCGGTACCACCATTATAGCTTTACTTGTTTTTATCCTTGGAAAAAACCATTGGAAAGATAACAATTGGAAAAAAATCCTCCTCTGTACACCAATATTTTTCTACGATTTTGGAACTATGATTCTATTAACCGGTCCAGAAATTAGATTTTTCTACATCAATTTTATTATCTACCCAATAATTATCGTTCTCGCCCTTATTGAACCAAAGTCCTTAAAACCCGCCCATACAAAAAAATAGCATCAACTTAACCATAATTAGAAACACCCCCTAACAATTATTTAAAAACTTTTTCAATTCCTCACTACAATAAACATCATAGTCCTTTTTCCATTCTGCATACAACTTTAAAACGGAATCTTTATTTTTTAAACACTTCCGCAATCGATCCGCAATAGCAACAGGATTATCCGTCTTAGGTTCCACTAAATACTCTTCTAATTTTGTTCCAACCCAATAATGATGGTTGTCGCCAGTGATGCAAGGCACGCCCAACTCCAAACACTCAAGCGGCACGATTGGTGCACATTCTACAAAGGTAGCATACAATACTATATCATCCTGCACAATTCGCTTCAGTAAATCCATACGAGAAACGTTCTTCGTCTCACCAGTAACAGGCATCTTTAATATTTTCGCAAATTGTAGTTGACTCTCAGAGATAGGTATTATGTCTACAGATACATCATCCAATAAGCTCGCTGCTGCCATTTGATTATAAAAATTCTTCACCCAACGATCCCCAGAGGCATAAATACCAATCTGCAATCCAGAATAATTGCATTTTTCTCGCTTTATTTCTTTTTTCTCATCTTCTGTTAGATTTACTGTATTTGGTAAAAATTCAACGTTATATCCAAGTTCCTTATACTGTTCATACATACTTTTCTTTGCAAACGCAATACTATCCACTACTCCTGCGTTAAGTAAATCAAATACACAATAAAACCTGTTCGCATCAAACCCCTCAATATGCATTGCATTACTACCATGCCAAAATACTTTTATAATAATATCCGGTTTAGCTTCTTTTATCTTACGTGCTAGATACTCCCACCCATCACCAAAAGCACTAAAAACCACCATCCTTATCTTATGATTATCTACAATTGCATCGATAATTTGCCTAAAATCACTAGTAATATCGTAATCACCTATCATTATGATATCACCGAAAAGACCACGCGTCGACGATTCTACACCCAGCCACCCTTCATGCGCAAATACAATGTATTTCTCTTTTGTATTTTTTATTTTTTTAACAATATTTTGTATGGCGTTGTCATCTTTTCTTTTTATTCTTTTAACGAAATATCTGACTGGTAAAAAAATCAACAAAATAGTTCGCCACACAACCTTACTATAATATATAATTAAATCTTTAATTTTCTTAGCGACCTTCAGTATTATACCGGCTTTTTTTCTACCAAATATCCTAATCAACTTTATGTCCCTCTTTTCGGTTGCCGACGTCCAGGATGCTTCGGAATAATGTATCATGCAAGTATTTTTTGTAAATACATTATTTTCATAATCATATGATAACGGATAAAAATATTCACGAGGATAAATATATACATCCCTTACAATTTGTAAACCGTCATTTTTTCTATCAAATCCGCTCCTACTCAATATATTCGTCATAATCACCGGAATCGTTATGGAATATAAATCAAATCCACTAAAATGTTTTTGTCCTTTATAAAACTTCAATACTTCGCCAGACAAGAAACTCCTCGGCTCTTTAGCGCCCCAAACAGCCGCATTTACATATCCCGAATCTTCAACTCCAACAAAAGTAGGTTTGTCCAACAAGAAATCTACACTTTTTTTTATCATCATGTCAGTATCAAGATATATGCCACCATACTCGTACAATGCCTTTGTTCTTGCATAATCTGCCACAAAAGCCCACTTTTTCTGTTCGTAAGCTTCTTTTATAAATGGGCATTCATCCAAGTCAACATTGCTTTCATTCCAGCAGACAATCTCATACTCAGGTAAATACTTTTTCCAAGATTTTATACATTTTTTTGCAAATCTAGGTAATTTTTTTCCGCCGAACCAACAATAATGTATATATTTTTTACCTTTTTCCATACTATTTATTATACCTTATACTCACATTTTATTC
This sequence comes from uncultured Candidatus Saccharibacteria bacterium, assembly GCA_964535375.1. GTDB lineage: Bacteria > Patescibacteriota > Saccharimonadia > Saccharimonadales > Saccharimonadaceae > Nanosyncoccus. The sequence continues at coordinate 23,344 of CAZHTQ010000004.1, forward strand.
CAGTACCCATTTCTGCGCGCTAGTACCATTAAAATCCCAAATTTGTATATTAGTTC
>CAZHTQ010000004.1:23499-28367 GCA_964535375.1 uncultured Candidatus Saccharibacteria bacterium
AGCAATATCTAGAACCATAGAATCCGAAAGTGCAGAGTGGATGATGTGAGAGCCAATTAAAACATTGCCGACACTATCACCTTTATCTAGATTCTCCTCCCCAATCCCCCCAAACCAATCCTGAAAATACAAATAAAAATTCCTATTTCCATACGCTCCGCACTCGTCACCATACCCATATCCAGCTGCAATCGCCGACGCATTTGGCTGATACGGTGTATATCTATACAAGGCCGAAGTCGCAAGTGACCGGATATTTACCATACTTCCACCACAAGCCGCCGATGGGTTATACTGTACGTAGTTGTTCCCTAGTGGATAATTCGTCCATCCACCATCTAGTACTGTTCTAAATAACGCCGCTGCATTTCTTACCTGATTCTTAAACCCATAATATTTCGACGAACACGCCGCCGTATCTGGACATCCATACCCCGCCGCTTTTCTGTAATCATAATTATTCGGAATCGGATCCGTAATTAGCGACGTCTCCTTCTGTAGTAATACCATTATTACCTGTGGATTAATCTTATAATCTTGTGCCGCCTGCCATATAATATGCGCCGCCGTTTCCCCTGACCCAATCACTTCCCCATCGCCAAACAATTCCTCCGATAAACACACAAAATGCCCCTCCTTAAAATGCCACGTCGCCACCGAATTTTCGCTAAGCCATTTATAATCACTATAACTCCGATTCCCACACGAATTCTTAGATGTAAGAAACTTCTGTATCTCCGCCTCCGTCATCGAATCATACCTTCCCATTTGATAATCCGATATTATATATCCCGGATCAAATTCCGCCAAACTCGCCGCCCCCACTTCTGCTTCTTTGCCACTATTTACGCCTCTAAGAAACACAAACAAAAACACCGCCGTAAATATCGCCACCGCCACATACCACCCACGCCTATCTCGTCGCCGTACTGCTCTCATAGATTTACACTCCCCCTAATTTCGCCCGTCTTGTCGCCCGCCGCAAGATATATCACAATATTAAGTTCCCCGCTTGGTAGCCCAGCAAGCGGCACATTAAACCCTTCACACGTCGCCGTCGCCGCCGCATCAATTATCGGCGCCGCATCACTATACACGCTCCCACCTTCCGCCCTCAGTGCCAGCTCACATTGCCCACCGGTCACATACTGATCAATATTCACCCGTATCATCAAATTATCCCCCGCCACCCCAGCGTAAGTTATTACGCCAGTTATCTCATCATATTTTGCTTCATTCTCAGCCTCGTCGCTATACACTATCTCCGCTTTCTGCGCTGCCTCTTTACTCACCTTTTCTGTCTCTTCATCTACTTGCGGCTCTTTTTCTACCACCTCAACTGTGCTACTTGACTTATCTTCACCTTTATTTTCTGGCTGCTTTTCCTTAAAATACCCATCCCATACCAAATACACTATCACTGCCGCTACCGCCACTAGTACCGCAAAAACCACCCCCCACACCCACTTCTTGCTGCGCTTCCTGTGCTTATCCATAACCTTCTTACAATAATTATATCTTTTTTTTCCTATTTTTCAAGACTACAAAATATGATACAATATAGATATGGCACGAGGTTTACGCCCCCTATATCGAAAACGTTATTTTTATGCTTCATTACTCAGCCTAGTCATTATTTTTGTTCTTGTCTTCAGTCTTCTATACGTCACTTTAAGTTATCCCAACCAGTCAGCATCCCAAACCTACCATTTGCCAGAATTACATATTTCGTTAGCTGATGTTGCTATCGAACAAATAGACACCAATCCAAAAACCATCAAATACCCAGGCAACACTATTACTATTACTACAGACACTTCCACCATTAGCTTGCAGGATGTTAAAATAAAAGGCCACGGCAACCTTACCTGGAATCAAATCAAAAAGCCTTACCAACTCACCCTTAATTCCAAAACCGAAATCTTAAATCTCGGCAAAGACAAGAAATGGCTTCTCCTCGCCAATTACCTAGACCATACCTATCTTCGTAATGACCTTGCCTTTTATTTGGAACATATCTTAGGTGAACCCTATGCCATGCGTGGAAATTTCATCGAACTATATATCGACGATTCTTACAGAGGATTATATTATCTCACCACTAAACCCGACATTTCTAAGTCGCGCATCGACCTACGAGATCCGCTAGGTATTATCATGGAACTTGATAATATCTATGGCACGCAAGAAACTTGCCACTATTCCACCAACCAAGATTGCTTCACTGTCAAAGCACAAGTCAATCCCGATCTCCCCGCTACAGATTATTTCATCACAAAATATAATCAACTGGAGTTAGCTATTAAAAATCAAGACTTCAATACCATCACTGAACTCATTGACATTGACTCCTTCGCTAGATATTACCTTTTAAACGAGTTTCTCGTCAACCCCGACGCTTACAGTACTAGTTTCTTCCTTTTTATGGATGGCCCAAATGACAAAATCCACGCCGGACCAGGTTGGGACTTTGATGTTTCCGCTGGTAACAGGCTTTGGAGCATTGAAAACGAATCATTTTATTCACCATATAATACTATGTTCCTGAAAGATCTCCTCTCTAGCAATAACGAAGACACCCCGCACATCAATACTATTTCCACCCTCATTTATGACCTTATGGAGTTTCCAGAATTTGTCTCACATGTAGAACAGCTTTATCGCAAGACTATCTACCCAAACCGCAATCAAATCCTATCGCATTTGCAAACAAATGCTGATCTTCTTCGTATTCCTGCAGAAAAAGATATTAATCGTTGGAAAATCCAAACTACATACAACGAAGAAGTCACCTATCTTACCGACTGGGTCACCAATCGCCTCAATTATCTAGAAAAAATTTATATCACTAGAAACGCTAACTTCACTCCGACCCTGAGCAAAAACGAATCCTAGTCAATATCTACCCCTAATATCTCCGCCGCCGCCATTAGTACTTTCTTCTCTTCCTCATCCGCCGTCAGCATCTTCATCTTAAACAGTTCTACCGTCTCCTCATGTTTAAAATTCAGTATCGTAAGACTTCTCGCCTCACCCGGATTTTTCATCAACACCCCCTTATCCACCAAATTATCAATATGCTCCGCTACTGCCGACACCGAGTTTAGCCCCAACCCCGCCATAATCTCTCGATATGATGGCGTATACCCGTTCTCATCCATAAAGTCCTGGAGAAAATCCAAAACCGCTTGTTGTTTTTTCGTTAATTTCGTCTTCATATGTTATAATTATAAATAATGAAGGAAAATAAATCAATCGATGGGCTCTCTACTCGTGGTGCCAAAAAACCAGCACCCGCTGTTGTTAAACGCAAAACAGGGTCCGCTAAGCACCCCGCCAAAAAACTAACCATCACTGCCCCCACCGAAACACCGGTATCCATGAGCGACACCGTCGAAGATATTTCTATCGACATCATCGAAGAATCATCAACTACCACCTCCACGTCCAAACCCGTGAGTTTCACTCCCAAACCAGCTAAGCCAGCCAAATCCGCCACCATGGCCCCCACCACTTCTGTCGAGGATTTTCTAAAACCCGTTCAGGCCTTCGATTTTAGTAGTGAAACCGGCGAACTTACCGCTTCCACAGACATTTCCACCCCTGTTAAATCCGACACTGCCACCACCAAAGAAAGTAAACGCATGAAAAAAGACAAGAAAAAACCCGGTAAAGCCCGCAGAATCATTACTTCCATCCTCCTTCTTGTTGTACTCGCCCTAATCGGCGTTATACTTTGGGCGGTACTTTGGGGTAACGACATTATCGCCAAAATCACCGGCGGCCAAGGTAATGTCCTCGATCTTTTCACTCTCGTCGACGAAAAATATGATCCCCTAAAAACCGATTCCAACGGCCGCACCAATATTCTAGCTTTCGGCACCAGTGGTTACAATATGGCCGGTGATACCGATGACGGCACCCACGACGGTGCCCAGCTCACCGATTCTATTATGATGATTAGCTTGAGTCAAGACACCGGCGATATTGCTATGCTTTCCCTTCCTCGTGACCTCAAAGTCCCAGGTGCTTGCTACGCCGGCAAAGTCAACGAAGTTTATTTCTGCAATAACGACAACGGCAATGACGAAGCCGCCGGCGCCTCTGCCCTTATGTCCGAGATTGGCGCTGTACTCGGTATCGATTTCCAGTATTACGCCCATTTAAACTGGGGCTCCCTCGTATCCATCGTCGATACTCTAGGCGGCATCAAAGTTACTCTAGACGAAGACATTGCTGACTATGGCTGGACCGATGCCGTTTACGAAGCTGGCGTCGAATACACCCTAAATGGTGAAGAAGCTTTAGGTCTCGCTCGTGCCCGCCACGGCACCATGGGTGGCGATTTCACTCGCGGCACCTCCCAGCAAAAAATTCTCATCGGCATCAAAAACCGCGTTTTCGAAAAAAACCTCTCCATCCCAGATTTGCTAAGCCTCGCTTCTACCCTTGGCGACAACCTCCGTACCAACTTCACGCTTAGCGAACTTAAAACCTTAGCGCATCTTACCTACGAGTTCGATTTTGACAGCATGCGTCAAATCATGCTTATCGACTACATTAATGGTGTATATTATATGACTACCGGTACCATCAATGGTATTTCTTATGTTATTCCTGCCGCTGGCGAAGGCAACTACGGCGAAATTCAAGCCTACGTCGCCGAGCAGTTAAGCAACGACCCGCGCGTCTACGAAGATCCCACTATCTTAGTTCTCAACGCCACCGACACCGCTGGCCTCGCTAGCACCGAGCGCACCAACCTAATTGCCGAAGGTTACCAAAATGTTACCGCCGACAATGCCCCCGAAGGCGCTTACTCTACCGGCATCACCATCTACGGCACTACCGATACCAAGCCAGGTACC
>CAZHTQ010000005.1:0-28120 GCA_964535375.1 uncultured Candidatus Saccharibacteria bacterium
AAAAAATACAGCCCTTTACGGGGCTATATTTTTGTGCTACAATTGTATATGGAAGGGTGGCCGAGTGGTTGATGGCACTGGTCTTGAAAACCAGCAGATTAACGTCTCGCAGGTTCGAATCCTGTCCCTTCCGCCAATTAGATTATGAACCAAAAATTTCCGGGAATTCACTTCTCGGAAATTTTTCGTCATTTCTTTGCTGAACTTTCTTTTTTTAAAAGAAAGTTCACATGACATTATTCGGCATTTGTGTAGACATTGGTGACATCATCTAGGTCGTCTATTGCGCCGAGCAGCTTTTCCAATTTTTCAGCACTTTCTCCCTCTACTGGCACATACGACGTCGGCACATACTGAAGCTCAGCCGAAGTTACCGTCATCCCTGCATCCACCAACGCCTGCCTTACCTTCATGAGGTCCGCCGCTGCCGTATATATTACCGTTGATTCGTCTTCCTCAGTCGCATCTTCTGCGCCCGCCTCAAGCGCCGCCATTACCGCATCATCACCCCGCTCGCTTATCTCAATCACGCCTTTTCTAGCAAACTGAAACATCACGCTTCCTGGATCTGCCATCCGCCCACCGTTTTTATCAAGAGTGTGACGCACCTCTGGCATCGTACGGTTTTTATTGTCCGTCGCCACTTCTATCACAATCCCTACCCCGCCAGGACCATATGCTTCATACACTTCCTCAATCAGCGCCGCCGCCGACTTATCCGCCACGCGCGCAATCGCCCGCTCAATATTCGCTTTTGGCATATTAGCAAGCCGCGCTTTTTCAAGCACCATCGCAAGACTCGGGTTCATCGCCGGGTCGGTCCCCGCTCGCGCCGCTATTGCAATCTGATTTCCAATTTTCGTAAACAGCGCCCCACGCTTAGCATCTACCACCGCTTTCTGCCGCTTGGTCGTTGCCCATTTACTATGTCCTGACATACTTTTACTCCGATTTTTATTACCTTCCCTTAATTTTACCACTTTTTCCGTTATCAGTAAAGCCACCGGCACCACATAAATCAAAAACACCCATCCCTGTCCCGTATCTGTTATCACAAGAAATTGCTTCATTTCACCCATCACATCCACCACCGCTATATGAAATTTCAGTATCCACGTCGCGCCCCACCCCACCGCGTCACTTAGCACCGGCACTCCAGCTACCACCCCCGCCGCAAAAGTCGCTCCCATCACCCACGGCAAAGTCGTTAGTATCACGAGATTCGCCGCCACGCTTATCAGTGATAATTGCCCAAAGAAGTACAGCGCTATCGGCATCGTCATAGCAGTCGCCGCCACCGTCGCAAGCACCGTACTCCCCACCACCCCAGGTTTGCGCTTGCCGTAGAAAAACTTCTTAAGGCCCGGCGTTAGTACCATTATCCCAATATACGACGCAAAAGATAGCAGCCACCCCACATCCGTCACAAAATGCGGATTCATAATCAACGTCACCGCCCCCACCATCAATATCAACCGCCACGGCTGGATTTTGCGCCCCGTATACCACGCAACAATCGTCACGATCGTCATCAGCCCAGCCCTCAAAATAGACGGCGTCCACCCCACCATACTCATAAAAATCACCGTAAATCCCACCGCCCCTACCAACCCCATCATTCGCGACACCCTGCCAAAAATCTTCCTCGCCACACTCACCAGTATCGCGAGATGCGTTCCACTCGCCACCACCACATGTGACATCCCCACCACCCTCAGTTTATTTACAAATTCATTATCCAGCCCCGCCTTCATCCCCATAAGATACGACAGCCCCAGTTTTACCTCCGGCTCCGGCACTACCTGCCCTATCCGTCCCGCAAAAAAATCCCTCATCGCCACCACCGCCTCCCACGATTCTGGTGCAAATTCCGCCCCCACATTTGCCGTGCTCACCCTTAGCATCCCGTCTAAAAACCCCGCCATAGCCGCTAAAACCATCGTCATGTACAGGGGTAGCACCAGCGAAATCACAATCAAAACCCCGCTCATAGTGATTATTACCGCGCCACTTAGCCCCTGCACATTATATGTCACCCCCACCACCACGCCAGCCACCACGCCGCCGCACCACCACACCACCGCCCATGATGGATGTATTTTCTTGAAACACTTTTCTCGCCATTTTTTCATTTTCACATCAAATCACAACTCACTATATTTTTCAACCCCCCACCTGCCCATTTTTAGGTGGGGGGTTTAAAAAAATCGCAAGATGTGATATAATTTCCCCAAGCGCCTAGTCGCCAAACGCTTGCCTATGCCTCGCTCTGACCACTAGTCGCATTTATGCGCCCGTAGCCCAGCTGGATAGAGCGTCAGGTTCCGGACCTGAAGGTCGCACGTTCGAATCGTGTCGGGCGTACCATAAAAAATGAGAGCTTGCTCTCAATTTTTTTATGTCGTCCCGACTAAGATCCCCATCGTGTCGGGCGTACCATAAATAGCAAAATCAAAAATCGGGCTCTTTCACGGCCCGTTTTACAATGGTACATCCGGAGGGATTCGAACCCACGACCCCTTGTTCCGAAGACAAGTGCTCTAATCCGCTGAGCTACGGATGCATACCAACATTGTACCACTTTCTTTGATAGTTGTAAAGCTCGCAAATACCCCGCAAACCCCGCGCTCTACTCCGAATTAGCGCGCCTAAGCTCCGCTCCCTCGTCCATCAATTCGCGCGCCGCCTCGGCATAATCCTGCTGTTCTCCATAAAAATGATGCTTAAAATTATTCATAGCGGTCTCATAGCCATGATAATCCTGTTCAGACGTAATACCTTTTAGTGTATTCATAAATATACTAGTAAAAGCCCCAAATTTCAGCGGGCTGTCATAATGCTTCGCAAAATATTCAACATCACCCGGAGTGGCTTGGCTGTAATTATTAAACCCCACATTAGCAAACCGAGCAAGAATCTGCAATTCACGCGGATCACCCTTCAAATCATTGTAGATTTCTTCTGACGTTCTAGACTTCAATGGGCTATCAAAATGCGAAATAAGATTATTCCACGCCTTAATATTTAGCACGCCATCCGCAGCGGCACTAATTACTCTATTATACTGACTCTCAGTCGCTGGGTAATCTTCCGCATCAAACACCACGGAATCGCTAGTGGTAAGCGCACCCACGATTTTGTTTTTCAAACGAACCTTGGCCGCAGTCTGCTCCTCCGGCGATATGGTAAGCTGTTCCGCAGAATCACGATCGTAGTCCGACAGTGTATCCCACACGGTAAAACGATTTTCAGCAGATTGATGACTAAACGGAACGGTTTCCATGTAATAATTATATCACGATTATGGTAAAACGACACATTAATGACTAAAGAATTTCGCAAAATCTCATAAAATATCTCTAATTCTGTCAAGATATATCTTTTTTCCAAAATCTATGCTATAATATATACATGGTACCGTAGCTCAGCTGGTTAGAGCGTGGGACTCATAAGCCCAAGGTCACTGGTTCAAGCCCAGTCGGTACTACCACATTAATAGCCATTTGGCTATTTTTTGTGCTATAATCATTATATGAATAAGCGTGGTTTTACACTTATCGAGACAATCATCTCTCTTACTTTCGCGGGATTACTCGTCTCCCTCTTTTTCGTCCAAAAGTCCAACCTAGACGCTTCCACCCGTGACGAAACCCGCAAAGCCGCCATCAATGCCATGTACTTCGCCTTGGAGCAGGACTTCTACCAAGTTCACGGCTACTATCCAGAGTCCATCTCGGCCACCAATCTCCCTACCGTCTCCCCCGCCCTCTGGACCGACCCATCCGGCTTCCCTCTTGGCATGCCAGAAAGTTCCTATCATTACACCCCAGCAAATTGCGTTAATGGCAAATGTCGCGAATATCGTCTCACCGCCACCCTTGAAAAAGAATCCCTTTTCACTCGGTCAAACTCTCACTAATCTAACCACCAAAGAGCCGCCCCCCACTACGCCTGCTTCTTAGTTTCTTTTGCACCCGTTATTAGTCGCGACAATTTCTTCAAATCATCCGCCGATATATCACAGTAGTTAAACGTATAGGTCGTTTCGTCACCCACCGTGGAGAGTCTTAGCGTTCCATATTTAAACATCTTCTGCAAAATCCCACTCTGGTGAAAACTCGCATCCTCCACCGATGGCAAATCTATTATGTTCACCGAAGTTACCACCGGCGAAGTCATCACCATTTGTACTACACGCTTATTCGTTACATATAGTTTATTTCCCCTGTACACTATCAACGCCACTAGCGCAATAATAAAAGCCATACCCACCAGTATTGCAAGCAAAGTAAACATAAAATTCCGCCCCATTGGGTCAAGCGTTTTTTGCCCCATCAGCGCCACCAAGAATCCAAAAAGTATCACCACCAGCCCCAATGCCAATCCACCAAATATCATAGCCAGGCACACCTTCGCTCTTACAAAAGCAAATTCCACATGTTCACCTTTTTCCAGTTTCAAATGCGGGTATTCTTTTTGGGTTTTCATCCTTGCTCCTTGCCTATCGGCGGGTTATTTTAACACATCAAAATACTCAGTTATCGCCATTATAGCACATTTTCCGGATTCTGTAAATGCTTTCTACCTTTTTCGGTTACCACTCGCCCCTTTGGTGTCCGCGCAATTAATCCTAGCTGCAGCAAATACGGTTCATAGAAATCCTCTATTGTCGTTGCCTCATCACCAGTCAGCGCCGCAATTGTAGTAAGCCCCACTGGCCTATCACCGTAATTATCCCACATTAGCCGAAGCATATTGCGATCCGCCGGATCTAGCCCCAGGTAGTCTATTTCCATCATCTTAAGCGCATCTCGTGCTACCGGCACGTCCACTACTCCGTCACTATTTACATCCGCATAGTCCCGCACCCGCTTAAAAAGCCTGTTTGCAATCCTTGGTGTCAGTCGCGACCTAGTCGCGAGCAGTCTCAACGCTTCCGGCCGAATTTCTGTTTTCAAGATCCCCGCCGTCCGCGCAATTATCTGTTCTATTTCCGACTCCTTGTAATACTCCAATCGATGAATTATCCCAAATCTGTCGCGCAGTGGCCCTGCAAGTGACCCCGTCCTCGTTGTTGCGCCTATCACCGTAAAATGCGGCAAATCCAACCGCACACTCCGCGCCGCCGGCCCTTTACCTATCACGATATCCAACTTATAATCCTCCATCGCGGAGTATAGGACTTCTTCTACCGCCCGGCGCAAACGATGAATCTCGTCAATAAATAGTACATCACCGTCTTTTAAGTTCGTCAGTATCGATGCAAGATCTCCTGCCCGCTCTATCGCCGGCCCGCTCGTAACCCTTAGTGACGCCCCCAGCTCATGTGCTATTACCCCGGCCATAGTCGTTTTGCCTAGTCCCGGCGGCCCATAGAGTAGCACGTGGTCCAATGTAGAACCATCTGCACGTTTTTTCACCGCATCTATTGCAAGCTTCATGTTATTCTTGAGATGCTCCTGCCCGATATACTCATCAAAACCTGTCGGCCTAAGGCTCACCTCCATCCGCTCTTCTTCAGTATTCGCTTCTGCTAGTGTCGGCTCTACCAGTCTCTCAATCGCCATATTATCCCCTCCTTTTCAGCACATATCGTGCATCATGCGTCTCGCCCACTAGTTCCAAATATCCATCATCCACCAATTGTTTTAGTCGCCTTTGTATGGATCGCCGATTCAACTCCGGCAACAGTTTTTCCGCATCCGATATACATATCGCACCGAATTTTGCCGCGTAACTCAGCAAATCTTGGTCCTCACGACTGAGCCCTGCTGGCTCACCAGTCATTAGCGACATATTAAGCAAACGTATCTCCGCATCTAGTACTCTCAGTGATGTTACATATCCCTCCACAAAATATTCTAGCCACGGCGTTATATCAGCCTTTACCGATGTAGCATAGTTCTTGCCATTTACGTTTTGCAGTGTCGCATAGTAGGCCGCCCTATCTGTAGCGTAATACGAATCAAGCACCAATGCCCCATTATCGTCATATTGATTAATCGCAAGAAACAGCATTGTAAGCGCCCGCGCCGTACGACCATTCCCATCCGCAAACGGATGTATTGCTACAAAATGCAAATGTATAATCGCCGCCAATATCACCGGATGCATTATATACTGGTTATCCGTCGCGTAAGTTAGCAAATCCAGCATCTCTGCTTTTACGTCGTCAACTGGAGCACCCTCATATATCATCTCATGAGTCTTCTGATTCTCAATATATACCGGGTTAAATCTCAGTTGCCCAGTCCGATTCTTCGTGGTGAGTCCTGCCATTATTATTCCATGCAGTTCCAGCACATCGTCAAGCGTTATTTCGCTCGCGCCATACCGTCGCCGTTCAATAAAGTCAAGCGCCGCTTTATAATTTTTTACTTCCAGTTCGGCATATTCTTCCTTGGTCAACGTCTTATCCGAAGCAAACACCGCTCGCACTTCATTCATGCTAAGTGGATTCCCCTCGATGGACGTCGAACTATGTGCCGCTTCCACACTCGCGCGATATCGCACCGACGCCTCCACTGCTGGCAAAATCCTGCTTGCCGCAATCACATTATTGATACGTCCAATATCCTGCAACAAATCTTTAATTTTATCCGTTATCACAAACTTTGGTTTATAACTCATGCTTATATTATATCACATCTGCGACACATTTGCGACAAACTTTGCGACATTTTTGCGACAAATTACACTCGGCATTTTTATTCCGCTTATGCCTTTACAAAGCACAAACATTTTGTTACAATTAAATTGCAAATTAACAAGAAAGGAGCAACACAAAAATGACTCAGAGAGAGGGCAGTCATGAATATAGGAGTATAAAAGCAAAAATCAAAAAAGTCGAAACTACTAATTTTGACAAAATAATTTTAATACCCTGCAGCGGAAACAGCAATTGGTATGAGATCGCAGAACATTCTGCGCTTTTTTATTATTATAAAGTATGTAAAAAGCTTGGAATCTCCGCCAATTTCGCAGCCGATACCAACAGTTACGTTGTGCAATATGATATCGGCCTTATCCGTTGCTATGGGCCAGACACCGTGCGCAAGCGGCTCAAGCTCGCTAATTTATATCGAGGCGAACGCACTCAGGATGGTTGCATTATATTTGAATTAACTACCAAATCTAGCGCAGCCGAAATCCAAGAGTTACAAGCTCGCGAAACGACACGGCGCGCCAAGAATAACAGTATCGTAAAAATTACTCATTCCGATCCAGTTTTTCATCAACATCTGGTTGGATTTTTTACACGACTCAATTATGCTTGCAGTAAGCAACTTAGCAAATTCGACTCCGCAACCATAGGCGTCGATATGCAAGAAAAGCTACATAAATTAATTCTCGACTACTATGCCTGTTGCACTAAAAAAACCGCATCCATCTCACTTGAAGAATGGAACGCTTTTGGTTCAGTCTTAAAACAGCTCTTGTATGACATTGAGTTTGCGAGCGAAGTCAAACTTTGGCCGCGCAAGATCTGCTTAGACCTAGGCAATCTCGTCATAGCAGCCGAAAAACACGTTGCCATGCGCATCAATAATATTAACAAAACAAGGAACAATTCATGCAAAACAAATTCTCCAGCTATCGAGACCCATGCATAGATCTTCACTGCGGCAAGCTAATTGACCCCATACTAGAGCCCACCAGCAAAATCACTCCCCTAGACCTTGACGCCACTGGTCGCGACATCGCGTCCGCCGGCTGGCATAAGTGGCTTAAGCTCGCCCTTACTGATGCTTTTATTGAAGCACGCAAAGGCAAGCTTGGCACCCACGACGAGCACGATTTCGAGCTCAACTGGATCGAAAACATCAACCGCCTAGCAAAAAGTATCGACGAACGCACCTACGCACCAGGCGCCAGCGTCTCTTTCGTCATCCATGACCCCATGGTTCGCGAGATTTTCGCCGCGCCCTTCCGCGATCGTATAATCCACCATTTCCTATTCAATATGCAATATGGCTGGTGGGATCGCCGTTTCATCAACAATTCATACAGCTGCCGCAAAAATAAAGGCACGCTCTACGGCATCAAAAGTGCACAAAAGATAATGCAATCAGTTACCAATAATTACAAAGAGGAAGCCTATATCATCAAACTAGATATTAGCGGCTACTTCATGTCTTTGTCACGCGCCAAAATTTACCAGCGCGTCAAATGGGGCTTAGATCGCCAGTTCGAAACTCATAAAACCGATCCACATATCTACCGGTTATACAAAACTTGTGATTTTCTATGGCATCAAATACTATTCGACGACCCAGTTAAAAAATCCTGGAAACGCGGCGATCCAGCCAACTGGTCACCGTCTATCTTACCGCCCAACAAATCGCTCTATCAGCAGCCAGCAGGTCGCGGTATCGTTATAGGCAATCTCACCTCACAGCTAGTTTCCAATATCTACCTAGATCAGCTAGATAGATTTATTCGCTACGAACTAGGCTATAAGCATTACGGTCGTTATGTCGACGATTTCTTCATCATGGTAAAGGCCAATGATTACCATAAAGCCAAGAAAGATGTCGCAAAGATCGAAGCGTTCTTAAAAGAGCATCTGGATCTTATCTTGCATAAGAAAAAACGCTACTACAGTAAGGTTATCCAGGGCATGCAATTCCTCGGCGCTCGCATCTATCCGCACTGCCTCTATCCTAGTGACCGCGTGCAGGCTCATATGTATCGTGCGGCCGAAAGAGTCGCAAACGGTCTCGAAGCCCCAGACACCATTCTATCTTATCTCGGACTCTTAAAGCACCTCAATGCTAATCATTTCCTACAAAAACTTTTCGATAATTATGGCTGGGATTATCGACAATAATCGTGTCAGATAACTAGGCTTCCTACAGCAATAATAAATAGCACCTACTATCGTAGGTGCTATTTAGATCGTAGGAGTTTTGCGGGAAGAAGCCGGAAGAGGAAGCTACAAGGCGTAGCAACGCACTGAGTTGCCGTTGCCACGGTTGTTCCCGTTGGCGGGATTAACGTTGCTAGATCTAAAGTTCAGGTTGTAACTGTTGTCTGCCGAGTAGGTAGTACCCGACCAGTAGTTGCCGTTGCGCCCGGCATTGTACAATGTAGTAGTGCCGTTAGTATAGATATTGCCGCCACGAACAAAGTATAGCCCCAGAGGAATCTGCAAAACCGCTTGCACCTTGCAGGATCCTTAGATCCTACAAGTTTTATGAGGACCATAGTGTTAGCTACGGTGGGTCTGCCCAATTCTCCTTGTAGTTACGACTCGCGGATTGAGCACTAGATGTTATATAGTGTACTGTCGTACCAAGTCACTCCACTATCGTAACCGATCTATATATTATATCCCCCCACGTGGTGGCTCGGTATACGAGCCACCACGTAGAGAGACATACGTCTCTCTTTTCTTTAGCCAGCTTCTTCACCTCAAGTTTCCCTAGTCAAGACATTATCGCTTTTCCAGGAGAATTGCGGGAAGAAGCCGGAAGAGGAAGCTACAAGGCGTAGCAACGCACTGAGTAGCCGAGGCCACGGCGGTTCCCGTCGGCGGGAATAACGACGCTAGATCTAAAGTACAGGAGGTAACTGTTGTCTGCCGAGTAGGTAGTACCCGACCAGTAGCTGCCGACGCGCCCGGCATCGTACAATGTAGTAGTGCCGACAGTATAGATAAGGCCGCCACGAACAAAGTATAGCGGAGCTGAGAAGAGCCCAGTGTCTAGAGCGCCACTAGCCGCATTAGAGTTGTAGTTGGTATTAATAGTGCCGTACTTACCATTAGCCGGTAATCCCCAGCCAGCTGGGCATACAGAGTTGGTTAGTGTGCCAGAAGTAATTACTGAAGTATCATTAGCCGCTACTGCTGCGCTCCAGTTGTACCAGTTACCTATCGCACCATGCGTACCATTATCCGCATATGGGGTTTGGCGGAAGTAAGTGCTGAGTGCTGTAGTACCATCGTATGCGGTATTTTTTGCACTGTTTAGGAAGTTGCAACCGGTAGACCATGAATTATCATTACATACGCTAGACGAGAAGTATGTTCCACTCTGATACCACTCACCTGGGTCTACAGAGTATGGATTATTATTGTTGTTTGCCCATTTGCCCGCGTTGGCGCCATAGTTTATCTCACCATTGGTGCCAGTTTTATCGCGACCAGTATGGGTGGTGGTTGCAGTAGCCGCCGGCGTCCAGCTAATCACATTGGTAGTATCATTCTTCGCGTAACCATAGTCGGTTGTATAAGGTCCTTCACCATAAGCCATCAAGTTCGTCAGCTCAGATGTTAGCGTACCACCAGTAATGTCAAAGTCTAGGTTCTGGGTCATCCAGCATTCGCCACCTACCAGCCTTGTTACCCAATACACCTTATTGTCGCGCTTATCTATCAGCTGTATCGATTCGTGTCTATCACTCTTACTTTCAGGCTTATATACATAACCACATATTGTTTGATTCATATCCTGCATTGCATAGTAACCATTCACCTTATCTTTCCCCGCCACCTTAAATGCCAAGTCAAACGACGTGCTGTTTTCCGCCGGCACATTTGCCGTGAGCACAAACCTAAGTGTTGTTACATAATCACCAAAAGGCAGCGAGCTATCTATCTTTGCCGCAAAGTCTAGGTCATACTCGTGCGTGCCATATGCCGCCGCTCCATCATTATAAGACGTAGACGCTATATCTAGATGCGACACTACCGGAATATAATTATCGCCAGTCATCTTGTAGCCCCACTTATTTAGGGTATCACTACTGCTCGCAAACTGCTCCGCCGTATAACTCCCACCACTAGCAAGCGTACTTATTGTTGGGTACGTTGTACCATCAGAGAGGAAAGTGGTACGTTTCAAGCTAGTTGTGGGATCTTGAGTAATCGGGTCGATCACATCCATTTCCAGGTTGTAACCGAATTCATTATTGGTGTCCACCACCACCGGCACAGTAGTCTCATTAAATTGCCCGCCCGCCTTAGGTGTAATATCTAGCACCGAAGACGATGGTATCGTAATATCAAGTTTCAATTCCGAAAGTATACTAAACTCCGCACCCTTTTCTAGAGCCTTCGCCCCGCTTAGCATGGTAGTATAATACAGTAACGTAAGTGATAAAACTATCACTCCCGCTATACACGGCAATATATATAATAATTTCGTATTCTTAATGTTTAATTTTGTATGTATGACTTTGTGCATTTTGTGCCTCTCTATTATTTTTAATATTATTCATGGCACATTCCTACAAAAGAAACGGTGCCACTAGGCTTCCTACAGCTTAACTTCCTATTTAAGTAAATAGAGAGACAAACTACCTACTGGCACCGTTTCTTCCCTCTATTCCGCCTAAACAGCAGCCTTTGCTGTTATTATTAAATTGTTAAGCTGTAGGAATATATATTTTCATTATAGCACACGTTTTTCAATTTGTGTCATACTTTTTCAATTATTTTGCAGATTTTCTTCTTTCACTTTTCCACAAGCGCCATCACTACGCTATCACGATCGGTCTCAATCAATTTAAGTCTAGCCTCAATCTCACTTCGCCCCACTTCTATCGCCCGCGCCAGCGCCGGGTCACTCGCAAGCGGCAAAAAGAACTTTTTCCATTTCTCAAAATCCTTAGCGGTTTTTACCGTATTTGCCGTATATCGCGGATAATTATCCAGTGATTTATCTCCCGCAAGCGACTTCACGTAATCCCAATGTTGCGTAAGCCATTCAAACACTTTCTCTCGCACCACCGGGTTTCTATGCAGCCATATAAAGAGATAGAATTGATCCTGCGGTTTCACTACTTCTGGCTTTTCTAGCAATTCCATCAATTCTTCCAGTACTTTTTCGTCTTTCACCAACGTTGGCGCAAAAAGCAAATCAAACTTCACTTCCGGGTCCGCCGTTTTTTCATACACCCGAATATACTCACGCGCAAGTCCTGGTTCCAAATAAACCTTAGCATCCAGTATATCCGCCCGAATTTCCGCATCTAGGCTTGCATAGTCTGCAGTATACATTTCACTAAGCTCGGCCAGTACTTCCATATCTTCCGCGTAAAACGCAAGCGCCAGCAAATTTGCCCTTAGCCTCAGCATATTTTCGTCATCCCCATCTCGCGTCTTTATACCTATCTCATCAAGTTTCGGTCGCACCAATTCTCGCACAAACTTCTTAAAACTTTCTTCTTCCGCCGATTTATATTCAAAAAATATCTTCATCCCCGCCACTATCGCCACGACTATACTCCATACCGCCGCCGAATCTTCGTTTACAAATTTTCGCATCAGCGGTACCAGCGACCCACTTTTCACAAGCTCCGTCTTAGAAAGCAAATCCCTATCTATTAAGAGCCTTAGTTTTTCTTCTAGTCCCAGCGTATCAAACCCTTTAAGCCGCTCACTAAACTCCGCATCCGAGAGATTTAGCACATAATGCCCCGTCATATCCTCGCGAATTTCCGGTAGTACCCAATGCGAATCCGTCATTTCCCCATCAATTAGGAATCTCTTTTGCGTAAATTCCTCAAAATCATCATCCCCCGTCACCACCGGATACCCCGGCTGGCTAATAAACCCGTTCATCATTTCGCTTAAATCAAAATCCGCATACCGCTGTATTGCTCGCCACAAATCCGCCCCTTCAGCGTTACTATACTTATGCTCCTCAAAATAATCCTTAAGTCCCTTAGTAAACTTCTCCCACCCCACCAGCCTTATCGCCATCAGCATCAGTCTTGCCCCCTTTGCATACACAATTGCCGGGTCAAATAGCGTCGCAATTTCTGCTGGATCGTTTACATCTTGATGTACCGGTTGCACTCCGGTTAAGCAATCCCGCTTCAAAGCCGCCAGTGCATCCCCAGTAAAGAACCCTTCCCATATCTTAAACTCTGGATGTATCGCATCCACCGCGTAATATTCCATTACACTTGCGAATGATTCATTTAACCACAAATCGTCCCACCATTTCATTGTTACGAGGTCCCCAAACCATTGATGCGATAACTCGTGCGCTACCGTCAGTGCTACGCTTTTTTTCGTACCAAGCGTCGCAGTGCTAGGCACCAACATCATCGTTTCGCGATACGTTACTAGCCCCCAGTTTTCCATCGCTCCCGCTTCAAAATCCGGCAATGCCACCTGCGTTAGTTTCTTCAGCGGATACGGCACCCCAAAATTATCATCATAAAACTCAAGCGACTTTGCCGCCACTTCGTTCGCAAAATCCACTGCATCCAAATCTTGGCTCAGTGCCGCATAAGTTGTAATCTCCACCCCGTGTGCATTGGTTATCGTTTTTCCGTGAAACTTCCCACACACCCAAGCTAGTAGATATGTACTCATCCGCGGCGTTGGCATGAAATACACGGTCTTATAATCTGCGGCCTCCGGAAATGCCCCATCGAGGCCCACAGACTTGGCCGAACGACCTGAAGCGTGTCCGAGGTGGGGCATTTCGGAAGCCTCCGGAGTATTGGCTAGCACAATATCATCCTTATCCGTAGTGATGGACAATACAAATACCGCCTTGGCTGCCGGCTCATCAATACATGGGAACGCTTCCCTTGCATAATGACTTTCAAACTGCGTCGCCACTATCGTTTCAGTATGTCCATCATATTCGTATGTCGAAAGATAAGCCCCCTGCATATTTTCATTCAACTTACCACGATATTCTATTTCAATACACGAATCATTCCTAGGTACTTTTCTCAGCACCAAAAGCCCATCCTTCACTTCATAATCCCACTTCACGCCGTCCACTAGCACCTTAATTATCTCAAGATTCACCGCGTGAAATTTCACCGTCTCCGCCAGCACTTCGCCGTATATTTTTACTTTTCCATCAATACTTTTAGCCACCTTATCAAGCTTCAAACAAAGCTCATATCTCTCCGGCACAAAATAATCCAGCAATCTTTCCATATATACCTCCGAGTATTATTATTAATAAAGTTTCGCGTCTTGTGGCATTTTTGCGCCCTTGAGTAGTGGTTCCAAATCTTTTTCTTCCAAAGTTTCGTGCGCAAGCAATGCCTCGGCCAATTCATCCAGCACTTTGCGATTTGCTTTAAGTACTGCCTCGGCTCTCGCTGCTGCTTCGTCCGACAATTTCTTCACCTCAGCATCAATCAGTTCAGACGTTTTTTCCGAATACGGCTTGCCCGTAGTGATAGTATAATATCCTGTATCTTCGCCCGGGAACACAATATTACGTAGCCCCTCGCCCATACCCTCTTCCACTATCATTGATTTTGAGAGTTCCGCTACATTTTTAAGATCGCTAGATGCCCCGGTCGTAATCGCATCTTTACCAAAAATCAATTTTTCGGCAACTCTACCGCCCATCGCTCGTGCCAAAATATCTTTTAGCTCATACACGCTCTTATAGTTCCTGTCTTCAGGCGGCAAAAACCACGTTACTCCACCCGTCGCCCCACGCGGGATAATCGTTACTTTATGCACCGGGTCGCTGTCAGGCAGCACATGCCCCACCACCGCATGTCCCGCCTCGTGATACGCGGTGATCTTGCGTTCTTTTTCGTTCATCATCTTACTCTTACGCTCTGGTCCTATTGCCACCCGCTCAAATGCCGAAGTGATGTCGCTATTTGAAATCGCCTTATGCCCCTCACGCGCTGCAGTTATCGCTGCCTCATTTGCGATGTTTGCAAGATCTGCGCCACTACTTCCTGCCGTTTTCTTGGCTAGCGCTTCGAGATCTACATCCGCTTCTACCGGTTTTCCCTTGAAATGCACTTTTAATATCTCCACACGATCCTTACGCTCCGGCAACGTTACATTTACGTGTCTGTCAAACCTACCAGGTCTCAAAAGCGCCTTATCCAGCATATCTACACGGTTAGTCGCCGCCATCACGATTACACCGCTATCATTATCAAACCCATCCATTTCTACCAGTATCTGATTCAGGGTCTGCTCGTCTTCGCGCCCAGCACCACCCCGCGCATCACGCTTATGTGCCACCGCATCAATTTCATCTATAAATATAATGGACGGCGCATTTTTCTTGGCCTTAGAGAACAAATCCCTCACCCTACTCGCCCCCACGCCCACATACATTTCCTCAAACTCACTAACAGATATTGAGTAAAAAGGTTCATCTGACACACCTGCGACTGATCGAGCCATCAAAGTATTACCAGTACCCGGCTCACCCGCAAGCAATACCCCACGCGGTATTTTTGCGCCCAACTTCTCATATTTCTTAGGGTTCTTTAAGAAGTCTACAATTTCCGTCAAATCCTGCTTGGCCGCTTCATTGCCCGCCACGTCTTTAAAAGTTACTTTCTTCTTGTCTGGTCCATATAATTGCGCTTTTGACTTGCCAAAAGACAGCGAGGAGTTAGTCGCCGAAGTCGCTTGCCGCATCATCCACGTGAAAAACACCGCAATCGCTATAATCGGCAATACCGTCAACACCACATCCAGCACAATCGCCCACACATTAATATTCTCTCTATATTCAATCACGGGGTATTTGTTCGTACAATCCGTAAGCGCCGCGCCTTCCAGCCCATCACAATGGTCCACTAACCCCTGGTCATATAGTGTACCCGAAGAATCTTTTCGTGAAGTTTCCGTCGGACGATCATTATCTTTCAAAGTAATCTCTAGCTCATCACCCTTAACTGTAATTTTCTTAATATTGCCATCCGGATCATTCGCCCGCGCTATCACTTCAGATATCGGCACCTCGGTTAATTTCGGTGTCGCTCCTCTAAAATTCGCAATCACCATCGCCACCAAGCACACCGTAATCAGCGCAAAAATCACACTCCTAAATATATTACTGTTACGATTCCCATTTGCGTTACCCATATTCCCCGGCGCCCCAGGATTTCCGTTTGGTGCTTTTTCTGCCACTTTTTTATCTCCTTAATAAATCTATTCTACCACATTTTTACAATCTGTGCTATAATATATGTATAGCTCATTAAAAGTTGCATGATTTGCTACATTGCTGGGACATTAAGGCAAAATCTCCGATTTTGCCGCCGGAGGGGCGAAGCACCGTGATACAATTATTATCACGGTGCGAAGCTCCCAGGATGTAGCAAATCATGCAACGTGTTAACTGGGTGTAGCACAGTTGGTAGCGCGCGACTTTTGGGAAGTCGAGGTCGCAGGTTCAAGTCCTGTCACCCAGACCAAATAACAAATGAAAAAGACCCCTTGCGGGGCCTTTTATTATGTCCAGTATGGATTATAGGGGGCGTTAAAAGGATTATATTCCTTGCCACCCTGCCAATCACTATAAAAATGATTGTACGGATCGCCTGGTTCCCCCGATACTCGGAAAAACGGATATTCATACGGCACCGTTCTCCCCACCAATTCTGCCGGCGCGCCAATTTTCTCGAACACGCTCCGCGCAAAAGTCTCAATGACAATCTCACGAATCAGCGGATCCGGCGTTCCTGACATGTTCTCCGGGTATAGCGTTACCGCATCATATGCTCCCGAATATATCACATCGTGCACGCTTTTCGCTTCCGAAAACCCCGGCCGGTTTATCCGGTCCACCACATTCCACGCATGTGCGCTTATAATCGTAGCCGAGTATTTCCAGTTTTCTTCCGGAGGCATTTCGAGACCTTTCTTGTTGGCAACCTGCCCTGCCGGCGCATGACCATTCTCCCCCATAATCATCAACACCGTTTCGTTTATCTCTCGTTCCGAGAAATAATCCAAAATATGCTCAATGTAGTACTCCAAATACGGGTAAAAATAAGACCCGTCCGGCATAATTCTCGCAGGGTCCTCCTTCATCTCCTCTGCCTCTTCCATTAGCTCCTGTTTCTCGCGTTCAAATCTTCTAAGTCTTGCCGAAACGCTATGGGATTCGGTATCCTGAGGAAAGCTCGTTGCTCGGAAAGTAACCACTTTCTTTAAAACTTCGTCCGCATCCAAGCATTTTTCCTCTTTCGCTACCTGAACCTGCGTTTCCGGCTCTTCCGCTAGCACATAAGCCATCACTAGCATGCCCTCCATTACAAAGAACATCGCCGCGATGAAGCCGGCTAACATCCGAATACGCTTTTTCATATTACCGATCCATCCTTTCTCCAAACTGTAAAGTACTATATTTTGGCGTCAAAACAACACCAATACTATATATTATAGCACAAATAAGCATAAAAGTCAAGATTTGCGCGTTCTATGCCTGCGTGATATAATAAATCTATCTGGGATTGGCGCAGTTGGTAGCGCGCACGCCTGGGGGGCGTGAGGTCGCCAGTTCAAGTCTGGTATCCCAGACCATAATATTATCGTCCGTTTCTAAGAGCGGACTTTTTCTTCTTCGCAAGTACCACCGCGATCAAAATCGCAGCCCCCATCACTGCCGTTACAGCCACCACGGCAATAATTCCCACCGGATCAAATCCCCCCGCCACAATATTCTCGGTCGTCGTAGTCGCCGAAAGCACTTTGTTGGCGCTTGGGACATTAGAAGTACCACTAGCCACTTTTTGCGAAATCCCTGCCTGATCACTTTTCGTACTGGATTCGCCAGCCGCCGTCTCAGACTTCTGTTCTTCCTTGCCAGCATTATTAGTAGCTTCGCCCGCACTTGCTTCCCGCGAAACTTTTTGCGACGTCTCCGCATTTTGTGCCGACGTCGCATTCTGCACCGGCGTTGTATTTTGTACTGGTTGAGTCGCAACCGGCTCAGATACCACCGCCTTCATCGCCACGTTTACCGTCGCTGTCACCACTTCATCTTCTACCGGCACACCGTCCACCATCGCCGCATCTATCGTAATCGGCAAACTATAATTTCCCGCGGCCGCCCCAGCATTTACTCGGTATGTCGCAGTAAGTATCGCCCCAGCCACTTCCACGCCACTTCCAGAAAGCACAAATCCTCCGCCGCTTAGGTCGCCCACCACCATACCGCGCACCGCATTCGCCGCACTTACCGACACCAAATTCACATTTCCCGTCGCATCCGCCGCCGCAAATCTCCCTTGCAACCCCATCAAGGTCTCCGCCCGCGCCGCCGTCAAAGACACCGTCACATATCCATCGCTCACACCATCAATATCTATGCCAATATTTGTCGCACCAAACATTCACCTCCTCCTTACTCTACCATCATACCACCAAACTCACATAATGTCTACGCTTTATTTTTGTAGGTTTTCGTGATATAATGAAATCACATCTGGGTGTGGCGCAGTTGGTAGCGCGCAGCGTTCGGGACGCTGAGGTCGTCAGTTCAAGTCTGATCACCCAGACCATTTTCGTGCGCCACACCCCCAAACACGCAGTTGGTAGCGCTTTGGCATAGGGATGTCGAGGCCGCGGGTTCACATGTTCAAGAAGCTGAGCAAAAAAAGCTCGCTTTTCTTTTTTCGAAGCGACGCCGAACATTCTGGTTTTGCGAAGCAAAACCAGGGCCCGCTACCCTGACCATTTTTGTATTTTTATTTTATCCCCAATTTCTCATCACTAAGCTGATCCGCAGCAAAGGGCGCCTTAAATGCATCTACCGCGTCCACCTCTTCCGCAAATTCATTTAGATATTCTTCCAAAGTTTCTTTCGTCACCTTGCCGTCTTCATCAAAATCATAATCATTGTCTTCCAAATCTTCTTCAATCTCTTCCTGATCCGGCAAATACCCCGGCCGCGACCTATCCAAGTATATATCTCCCGAGTTGTGATACACTGCAAGGCTCACGCCAGTTGTCGTAAGTGCTATCGCCGCCGACACCACCCCCAGTATTATCAAGTTTCTCGCGCCCCTAGTCATAAGCTCTCCTTCAATTTCTCTACCAATTCCATCTGCTCATCCATCAACTTTCGCATCTCAGTCGTATCCTTTTCTACTACCTCCCGTGCCTTTCGTACCATCACCAGTTTATCATAAAATTTCGTCGCGTCCACTTTGCAGTCCATTCCTACTAGCGCCTCCAGCTCTTTTTGGTACACAACATAATCACTCACAAATTTCCCACGCGTAGTCGTAAAACTATTCTGATTATCAATTAGCCCCGCATTCGCCATACTGTTAGCCACCAGCCACACGTTAAGCGGCGTCACATAATCCGTCAAAATTGTTTCGTAATATCGTCCCAGGTACACCCGCGTCCGTGAATCCATATGTTGCAAATTCACCAACTGCTCGTGTATCACATCGCAATTCTGCACAATACTATTTTTTTGCGAATCAGTAAGCGTCACTGTCTCGCCCTCCGCCCAAGTCGTCGCAAATCCAGCCATAGCACTCGTCGCTACTACCCCCATCATCACAACTACTCCAGCCACAATTCTCGTCAGCGCTTTCTTCATATCACGATTATAGCACATTACCACGCAAGCTCCCGATAGAACTTATTACTTTTATCAAGCAACGACAAATTAACCACCGCCGAATCATTCACATTAATTTTGCCATTACGGTTTACATCCGCAATTATCTTCTCCATTTCCGCAAGTTCACGATAATATTTACTATCACTACCAAGCAGCGACAAATTTATCATCGCCGAATCATTTACATTTACCTTGCCATTCATATTCACGTCACCTTTTAGCACCACATACATTTTCAAGGCATCGTCTGACACCACATACCTCCACGTGCCATCCATAGCTTCGCCACCCACAACCGCAAATTCACCTTTTACATTCTCAGCAATCACTACGCACGCCCTCGCACTCTCCACCATCAATGCACCATCCACTATTTGCGTCGCCGCCGCGCCACCTGTCTTATCCACTATCTCCGCGTCACTCTTGTCATTAATAGTTTCAAACACTCTGTATTCATCACATTTATTTTCGCACATCCTGACACCCGCAAGGCTCACCATCCCATACCCATATTCGTCATCGCGCCCCTTTGCGCCTAAATCTATCACGTGCCGGCTAAGCAATTCCCGCACTGCGTCTAACCCCAGTGCATTGTTGTAACTTTTAATCAACCCCACCGCCGCCGTCACATGTGGCGTCGCCATCGACGTGCCGCTTTTAAGCCCATTAATACTGAGTATGTTCACACCTGGCGCCACAAATTCTAGCGTTGGCCCGTAATTCGAGCTTCCCGCCCGTGCCATATTTACCCCCACCGACCCCACAGATATCACACTTTCAAAACTTGCCGGATAAAAATCCTTCCGTTTCCCATCATTTCCCGATGCCGCAAGACTCACTACTCCCATCTCTGCCGCCGTATTTAAATATGTTTCCAGTATATCTATTTTTTCGTCCGTACCAAAACTCATGTTTATCACATCTGCCCCATTTATCGCCGCATATTCTATCGCATCCAGCACCCGCGCGAGGTACATATTACGACTACCGTCGCCAGGCTCCGCCGCCCGTATTATCATAAGCGTCGCTTCCTGCGGCAAAGCCTCCGCAATTGTCCCCGCAATGTGCGTGCCATGCCCATTTAGATCTCGCACCGCTTCCGCGCTTGTTTCCCCACTCGCCACATCGTATAATTCTAATCGTATCGTCGGATAATCATGTTTCAAACTCCCTACTGTATCCACATCACCCACATTTGCACCCGTGTCTATTATCGCAATTTTTAGTTCACTTCCTTTACCAGCCGCATTCACTTGCGTCACCACCTCGCGTAGCCCCATAATCGCCGTCCCCCATGACCGGTTCGTCATCACCGCATCTTCCGTCACCGTCAGCACCTTATCTTCTACCTCCCCCGCATCCATCTCCGCTTTTATTTCCGCATAACTCGCCGCTCTCACCGTCTCACATTTTATAATCAAAAACCCGCCGAGCATAAAAATCCCCGCCACAATCCCCGCCGACACTTTTGCACCACTCTTTTTTATCACTTTTTTCGTTACGTCAAATTTCTCCATATATTTGCCAAGCATCAGCCGTGTCTGTGCATAAAACGCCGCTAACGACTGATACAGTATCGACGTCACCGGCATCAATATCCACTGCAAAAGCATCAATAATACGCGTCCTCTCCGATACTTACTCGGTCTCCTCGGCAACATCCGAAAAGACACCAGTATTGACACAATCAGCCCCACCGACGCAAATGTCTCCACCACACTCACAATATTCGGCAAATTATACCCCACCATCGTGTGTGCCGACATATTCATCAGCCCCGGTACCCACCCGCCAAACGCCACAATCGGCGCCAGTATCGCAAGCGTCACATGCCCGTCCAGCAGCCGCCAAAATTTTGGCAACAATTGTATAAACGGTACCGGTCGCTGCTCTTTTTTCGTAAACAATCTTACCCCCACATATGCCACGTCGCTTGCTCCATAATACCACCTCCGCACCTGCACAAACTGCGCCTTCACCGTCTTCCAAAAACTCTCCCCTATCACCGCATCCTGATAAATCGGTATTCTTATCGGTAGCACCGCATAATTCCCACCAAAGAAAAACAAACTTCGCCAATACTGATGCCCATCTTCCACTATCGTCCTTTTGCTCCAAAACCCCATCGCCTCAAGCGCCTGTAACGGTTGCGAATGCGACGCAAAATTGCGCAAAGCATGCGGTCGCATCGTAGATATCACATTAAAAAACGAATTAGAAAGCGCAATCACCCTAGATGGTGCCGGCGCATCCCATATATTATTCATAAATAATGACACCGGCTGATAACTAAGCCTCTGCCTATTAGGATGTGTCACAAATTCATACGTCACCGCATCAAAATATTTCTCATGCACATGATTATCGCTATCAAGTGTTGTCACGATTATATTTTCTACTGGCAATTTCCGCTCGCGCACGTACTCTGCCATTTTTTGCCCCGCATAAGTCAAATTCGGTCCCTTACCTATTACTTCACCCGGCAAATTCGCCGGATGTTTCACTAATGTAAAGTCATAAAACACCCCGGCGTATTTTTTCTTTAATTCTTGCGCAGTTTTTTCCATTTCTAAGCCGCCCCGCTCCTCGTACGCCAGAGTCACAATTATGCGTGCATTATCAAATCCTGTATTTTTTACCGCCTCTATGGTCGGCGTCAACACTTCCAAGTTTTCATCGTATGCCGTCACCAGCACTAGTTGATATACTTTCAGCGGGTCCACAAAATCCGCCGGCATCGCCGCCATGTACTTCAAATTCTCCACATGTTCTTCAAAATGATAACTCTTATTATCGTCATCACGTATTCGCTCATACGCTTCGTGGGGCATTGTCAAATCTCGCACCCGCCCATGCCAATCCACGCGCATCGCGCGCTTCAGTACATTATACCCCTGCACCGTCCTAAACGCCGTGCCTACCGCTTTCACGAGCGTCGTTGTAATCACGATAAATAAATATATCGCCCCCAGCACCGGATCAAACCACGACAACAAAAACAGCAGTATTATGGCCCCATACGAAATTGCCCCCGGCAAAATCTCAAAAAACCGATATTTTGGCGTGCGCTTACCTTGTGGAATTTCTAAGTTGCGCCGCATTTACCCCTCTTTCGATAATCTTATTAGTACAATAAACGCCCCCACAATCAGTGCCGTCGTCACCACCAAGAAAAATTTCGTCATCCCCGCTCCCCGCTTATGATAAATATTTAACGCAATCAAATTATGAAACACCCCAAACACTATCGCGAGCAGAGGAAACGTCAACATGTCCGTCCAGCTACCATCACGATACCCACCAATATCACCATAACCAATTTTTACAACCGCCATATCTGGGTTAATATTCATTACGCCGGCTATTAGTAATATCACCGCAAGCAACAAATTTACTGCCATCAAAATCAGCATTAATCTTTCATCGGCATATATTTTTTTTAAATCTTCTGCGAAGTATTTCTTCATATTACTTGTTTGTTATTTTGTCGACCACCGTATTCACTTGCTGTATAAACATCGCATCCCCCACTATCCCTATTGCACCAGTAATCACCATCATCCAACCAATAAGTTGCATCACCGCACCGCTATTAAGCGTAAATATACCAAGCCCCATCATTATTACCGCTATTATCAAGATATACGGCCACGTTTTTATTCCTGCCGCAGCAAGTTTTATCGCGGTATTTGCCCGCACCAACGCCTCATATACCATCAATATTCCAATTATCACCCTAAATATACTAGCAATATTATCGCCCATCACTATCGCAGCAATCCCCACTAGTACCGATACTACCCCCACGAGCAGTCCATTATCAAAAAAATCATTTTGCCCTTGCATCACAAAATAATTAATAATCCGGTAAATCCCATTCACAATAAACGCTGCACCCAGTATATTTGCCACCACCAGCACCGACACATCCGGCCACGCTATAAATATCACCCCCATTATCAAAAGTAGTAATGAGCCGATCACCGCCATCCACGCAGACTTCTTCAAATTTCCGCTTATTTGTTCTATTGGTCGTTTTATGATCTCCACCTTAGGCATAAATTCTCCTTATTTCCTCCCATTATAGCACAAATGTGCTATAATATAAATATGCCGTTGTAGCTCAGTTGGTAGAGCAGCTCATTCGTAACGAGCAGGTCACAGGTTCGATCCCTGCCAACGGCTCCATTTGAAGACAGCTTACGGGCTAATTAAAGTTCGTAAGTTTTTATTCTATTAACTAAAAAGAGGAAAAATTATCAAAATAATTTAATCCTCTTTTTCTATTTTTTGAGTGTGGGAACAAAAGTCTTTTCTAGCCAGCACTGAATTTATACTTCTGTATAAATCCTCGTATAAGGAAACCCCGATACTCCAAAAAATTAATATAAGTATATTCCTATAACCGATAAAGTTCCGATAATTATAGCAATAATTTTATTCAATGATATTTTATCAGTTCCAAAAACTATTGATAAAATAAATAGTAAGAATACTCTTATTTCTTGTATTATTGCATTTATAACAGCAGCTTCATTTATATATCCCATTGTTCCAAATAAATAATATATTGATTCAAACAATGATATTAATAAAATCAATTTTATAGAGCCACTATAATTATTTTTTGATTCTTTTATTTTGTTCTTTTTCATCATAAAGAAAAAGAAAGGAATTGCAAAAAAATAATATCCAAAATTAATTGCTACTTCATTTGCACCAGCATCACTTGCAAACCTAATCAAATAAGGTTCGAATCCATAAAATAGCATTGAACAAAGCAATACTAAAATACCTGACATTTTAATTTTCTTAAACTTATTTTCATCTCTTTGTTTATATGTATCATACGAAAATATAAATATAGATAGCATAAACATTGCAAATAAAAACAAAAACCATAAATTTATTTTTAAGTACCCAAAAGCAAAATCAATTAACAAATATGCGAATAAACTGCCAGACTCTATTAAACCGGTAAGGGCTACTGGCAATCTTTTTAATGATTGTACATAAAAAATATATCCCAATAACATACAAATTCCATTTGCAATAATAAAAATCAAAGATGGAAATGTTACCGTCACACCATTTATAATTCCATAAATTAATTGAATTACAAATGAACCTAATGCAGTTCCAAACAATATAAAGTACATATTATATTTATTAACTGCTATGTCTAAGGTAATATCACAAAAACTATTTGAAACTGTAGATATAATAGCAGGAACTCTTTTATTCATATTGCACCACCAAACGACTAACTATAAGCTATTATACATTAGATTTCAAAAGATTCCCATACTTCCATTAAAATTCTATCAGAAATTGTATATATTATTTTCAGAAAGAGAACATTATGGTTCGTAAGCTGCCTACTATTCGCTCCATTTTTATTTTCTGCTATTACTATTTAACCTATGTAGTAATTTTTGTCTTGCGTGTGGCGTGATGATTTTATCTAGCCAAGATTGCTTCGGCGTCTGATTCTTTGACGTCAATATTTCCACAATATCACCATGCTGCAACTTATGGTTCAAATTACTCATTTTACCATTAATTTTCACACCCACCACGTGGTCACCAATCTCCGAATGCAGCCGGTACGCAAAATCAAGCGGCAGCGCCCCTATCGGCAAATCTATGATATCGCCTTTTGGTGTGTACACAAAAATCCTATCCGCAAACAAATTCAGTTTCAACTTCTTAAGATCTACTTTCTTACCCTCGCGCAACTTTGCCGCCGTCATCTGTAGTTCTGTAATCCACAGCAAATTTGTAGGTAGATGCTCAATCTTCCCTTTCTTATAGTTCTCTGTCATTTTCTGCTCGTTGTAATAGAAACTCGCCGCCAGCCCATGTTCCGCAAAATCATGCATTTCGTGCGTGCGAATCTGAAATTCCAGCACCCGTTTGTCTTTAGTAATCACCGTCGTATGCAGCGACTGATACCCGTTTTGCTTTGGCATTGCAATATAATCTTTAATTCGTCCGCCCATCGGTGTATATAACGAATGTATTACCCCCAATGTCAGATAACAATCCGTCACGTCGTTCACGATCACGCGTAGTGCCGTCAAATCATATATCTCGTTGATGTTTTGGTCGTGCTTGGCTAGTTTCTTATGCAGCGAATACACCGATTTCACTCGCCCCGACAGCTCAAACTCAATTTTTTCTTTTTTGAGCGCCGCCGACACTTCAGTTTCTATTTTCTTAAGTGACCTCGCCGCCTCTTTGTTATGTTTTTCAATCAAATCCTTAAGATATTGATACCGCTTAGGGTCTACATATTTGAACGACAAATCCGCCATTTCTACACGAAGCAGCCCCATGTTCAGCCTATCCGCAAGCGGCGCAAAAATCTCCAAAGTCTCTTTCGCGATCTTCTTCTGCTTATCGGGCGGGAGCGCCGATAATGTCCTAAGATTATGCAATCTATCCGCCAATTTAATTATTAGCACCCGTATATCGTCACCCAACGCAATCATTAGCCGAAGAAAATTATCTCTCGTTTCTGGCAAATACGTATCTATATCTCGCATTCCATTACGCGCCGAAGACAATTTTGTCACCCCATCCACCAGAAACGCCACCGACTCACCAAATTCCTTTTTAATGTCGCCAAGCGTCAAACTCGTATCTTCCACTGTGTCATGCAAAATCCCGGCTATCACCGTATCTTCATCCATCCCCCATTCTTCCAAAATCTTTTTCACCGCAAGCGGATGTATAATATACGGCTCACCAGTCTTGCGAAACTGCCCCTCATGGGCTTTTTTCGCTATTTCTATCGCACGCTGTATTCGCGGCGAATCATGTTCATGCGCCGTCCTCATGTATAATATTATAACACCTACGCCAGTTTTTTGAGCAAATCTTTTAACTCTTCGTCCGTTTTGCACTTAAAAGACAACGTGCGCCCTGTCACTCTAGCCAGCGTGCCATATTTCGCCGTAATCGCATCTTCTTCTTTGTGATAATTATACGATTTTACCAGCGCAGCACTAGATTTCTTCTTGTTATCCGCAATGTAGCGCTCTACCTTGCGCACCGTCCACCCCTCAGCCACAATCTTCGGTAACACCTTTTTAATCATTTTCTCGTCTGCCGCACAGAGTGGCCGCATCACGCCCTCGCTTAGCTTCTCTTTCACCATTATTCGCTTGGCCTCTTCTGGCAAATTAAGTAGTCTCATCGTCGCAATCACCGACGATTCACTTTTACCCACCTTTGCCGCAATATCTTGCACAGATAAATTAAACTGCGCCTGAAGCTTAGCATACGCTGTCGCCAGCTCTAGCGGGTTCAAATCTTCCCTTTGTGCATTTTCGATAATTGAAAGTTCTAGCCGATTTTGCGAATCTAACGTACGCACTATCGCCGGGATTTTAGTAAGGCCCGCTTTCTTGCTTGCACGCCACCGCCTTTCACCCGCCACGATTTTATATTTACCATCCTCACGCGTCACCACTATCGGCTGCAGTACGCCATGCTCTTTGATAGACGCCGCCAGCGCATCTATCGCCTCCTCGCTGAATTCCTGCCGCGGCTGTTCCTCATCACGTACAATCTCATCAAGCTTCAAATGTTTTAATTCGCTCGTAGTTTTGTCTTCCTCGGCCGTAAGATCAAAGTCTTCATCTACCAAATCCGTCGGGATTAAACTCTCAAATCCGCGCCCTAGCCCCAAACCTTTTGCTGTCATTTTGTTCTTGCCTCCACTTCCTTTGTGAAATCTTTATACGCCTTCGCCCCCTTGCTAAATTTATCATAATCCCCCACCGGCACTCCATGGCTTGGCGCCTCTGCCAGTCGCACATTACGCGGTATCGTTGTCTTAAAAGTCAAATTCTTAAAGTATTTCTTAATCTCGGTAAAAACTTGCGGCGACAACGACGTACGCTTGTCATACATCGTAGCAAGCACACCCAGTAGCTTCAGATTTGGATTCGCTTGCTTCATTACTAATTTCATCGATTCTAGCAGCTGCGCCACACCCTCCAAAGCATAAAACTCCGTCTGCACTGGCAACAATAGATAATCAGATGCAATCATCCCGTTCACCGTCAGCAGCGACAATGACGGCGGCAAATCAATCACGATATAATCATACTTATCTCTCATGCTATTTACCGCATCACGTAGCCTAGTGAATTTCTTTTGCTGATTAGTAATCTCTACCTCAGCATTGGCCAGTTCCGGTGTAGTCGGCGCAAGGTCAAATCCTTTATACTTTGTGTGAAGCAGCACGTCCCCAAGCGTTGCCGTTTCCATTATTACGTCCACCATCGTAGCACGCAACTTCCCGCCATTTTTCTCAAACCCCAGCCCGCTCGTCGCATTACCTTGTGGGTCAAAATCCACCAGCAACACCTTGTGTTTGTCTTTGTTTAGGTAATAGCACATATTTACCGCAGTAGTAGTTTTACCTACACCACCTTTTTGGTTTGTCACACATATTACCTTCGCACTCATATTACTTATGATTATACCACAAAAAATAAGCCCCTTCAAGGGCTTATTTTTAAGCAATCTTTGTGATTTCAATCTCACTATATTTTTGGCGATGTCCATTTTCCTTATGCACACGCTTCTTAGAATGGTAGCGAATCACGCGAACCTTGTCGCCTTTCACTTCCTCGGTTACTACCTTGGCCGAAACTTTCACGCCTTTTACCGTAGGAGTGCCGACAGTCGTCTTGTCGCCATCAATTACGAGTAAAGCATCCAGTTCGAGCTCTTTGGTGCCTGCCGGGAGGAGGTCCACCCGTAGGGTCTCTTTCTCG
>CAZHTQ010000006.1:0-27273 GCA_964535375.1 uncultured Candidatus Saccharibacteria bacterium
GAAAACGGCAGATTGGCCGGAAGCGGGACGCTTGATTTCGCTGTCAAAAATCAGGGTGTTGCCTTGCAAAACAGCGGGGATTAATGGGGCGCGGTGGCGAAGACGAACTGAGATGGCAAGTTTCTTGGACGATTCTCGACGCGCTCGCTCCGGCCCATCGTTATGGGCGGAGCTTCGCTCGTTCCGCTCCCCGTTGGTCGCGTATGGTCTCGAATCGTTCAAGACAACTTGCCTCATCAATATATCTTTTAGTCTCAACTCTTTGGTCCAGATGGCGGAATGGTTGAGGTTCCTAGAGACATAGACAATGTTGTTTTTTAAATCTTTACGAACAACATAGTAAGGCAGGCCGGTATTCGCCTCGCCTTTGTTGCCGGAGAGGTAGAGGCCGTGGCGTTGGCCAATGGTATAGAAAATCGCGCCTTCGTGGTAACCTAGGACTCTCTCCGTCTCGGCCTCGCGGATTTCGCCAGGCTTGATGTCGATATATTCTTTGAGAAAATCTTTCATGCCGACCTCGCCCACGAAACAGACGCCCATAGACTCTTTTTTGTAAGCGTTGTGAAGACCTTTTTCTGCGGCCAACTTCTTAACATCGGGTTTCAACATGCCACCAATGGGGAATAAAGTATGGGCCAAAGCTTCGTCGGAAATGCGATAAAGGAAATAGGTCTGGTCTTTATTTTCATCAACGGCCCTTAGCAAGCTCACGGAAGAACCCAAAATGGTCTCTCTTGGGGCGCGTCGCTCGCTCCCGTCGCCACGGGGCTCGCGCGCTACTCCTCGCCTTGCCAGGCTCCGGACCCCCTGCGAGAGATCATTTTGAGGTTCTACCCCCACTCTAGCATAATGGCCGGTGGCGATAAAGTCCGCGCCGCGTTTCATTGCAGTTTCGTAAAAGAGTTTGAACTTGATTTCTTCGTTACACATGATGTCGGGGTTGGGAGTATTGCCGGCTTTAAACTCGCGTAGCATATATTCCACGACTTTTTCGCGGTAGGCGTCTTCGAAATCCCAGACTTCAAAGGGAATACCGAGTTTCACTGCGACACGTTTGGCATCGGCGAGGTCGTCCGCCCAAGGACATTTCATGCCGGGAAGATCGCGAGACCAGTTTTTCATGTAGATCCCGGTAACGTCGTAGCCTTGCTCAACAAGAAGCGCCGCCGAGACACTAGAATCGACGCCACCGCTCATACCGACAAAAACTTTAGTCATTTTGAGCCCTTTCATATTCTTTCGCCACGACCTCGTTAATAATCTTTGCGGCGGTAACAATTTGGTCTTTCGTATTAGTCTCGCCAAGAGTAAGGCGGAGCGAGCCGGCGATCTCAGAGTCTGAGAGACCAAGGGCTTTTAAGACGTGGGATTTTTCGCCCTTTGAGGCGGCGCAAGCGGCGCCGGTGGCAACGTAGATTTCTTGCTCTTCGAGTAGAAATACTAAACGCTCACCATCTATACCATTATAGCATAAATTAACAAAATTGTCAAGTTGATGCTTGGTGGCGAGTTGCTCGTACCCCTGTAAATTCGCGAGAAGAATACGCTTTAACTCTGCGTATTTTTTGCGGTTACTGTTTAGATGCTCCTTGGCATCTTGAACGGCGGCGGCAAAGCCTATCACGCCAGGGACATTTTCGGTGCCAGAACGAAGCCCCTGTTCCTGGCCGCCACCGTAAATCTGGGGGGCGAGACGAACCTCGTGTGACACATAAAGTGCGCCGACACCCTTTGGCCCGTAAACTTTGGCGGAATTCAGAGTCATAAGATCGACGCC
The DNA here is from genome assembly GCA_964535375.1 of uncultured Candidatus Saccharibacteria bacterium. Taxonomy (GTDB): domain Bacteria; phylum Patescibacteriota; class Saccharimonadia; order Saccharimonadales; family Saccharimonadaceae; genus Nanosyncoccus. The sequence continues at coordinate 1,778 of CAZHTQ010000006.1, forward strand.
GAGGCGAGCAACATTAATATCTAAAAGATTTAGTGCCTGAGAAGCGTCAGAGTGGAGAAGGAGCGGAGTCTTGACGCCGCGGCGAAGACGATCAAAGCGAATTTCGCGGATAAGCGCCGCGACCTCGGCAAGAGGTTGGATGACGCCGATTTCGCCATTCACTAAGGCGATAGAAATGAGTTCGGTGGAATCGGTGATTTTAGTGGTGAGGTCCGCTAAGTCTACGCGACCATTCTTGTCAACTTGCACAGATTCGCCACCGAAGTGTTCCGCCGCGCGACGCACCGAATCGTGCTCGGTAGCGAGATAAAGTATCCTGTGCTGGGCGGGTCCTGCCGCCGCATTTTCCCCCATCGTCGCTAAGGCTCCGTTGGGGGTCCCCCAAGCGGCGTCACCCGTCCATGACTGGTTTACAACCGTTAGAGCAAGATTGTTCGCTTCGGTGGCACCGGCGGTGATGACGATGTCATGCGACTTGGCACCGATGGCGTGGGCGATGGTGGCCTTGGCCGTCTCGTAGTCTGCCGCGACTTTCTTGGCGGGCAGATAGGAGGCGGATGGATTGTAGAAATCATGCGAAAAGTAAGGCATCATAGCCTCCAGGGCCTTACTTGATACAGGCGTAGCCGCCGCATGATCGAGATATATCATGGTATTATTATACCATATTTTAGCTGTTTTCCAAAATCGCTTTGATGCGGCGGACGCCGGCGGAGCTGGATTCTTCTTTTACAATTTTGAAATGACCGATAACACCAGTATGCTCGACGTGTGGGCCACCGCAAACTTCACGCGAAATCGGATTATCGAAATCGCCGATGGTGTAAACCTTGAGTTTCTCTGGGTATTTGTCCCAAAACTGACCATGGGCGTGCAGAGTGTCACGTGCATAGGCTTTGTCATATTCGTCAAAAACTACCGGGAGATCTGCCGCGATCCACTCGTTGACCTGGGCTTCGACCGCCTGCAACTCCTCTGGCGTGAGTTTGTGGTCGCAGTTAAAATCAAAACGGGTACGTTCGGAAGTGGTATTACTACCTTTCTGCGCAATATCTTTACTCACGTGTTTTTGCAAAGCGGCGAGAAGAAGGTGGGTGGCAGTGTGATATTTGACGGTTTGCTCGCCATGGTCCTCAAGACCGCCTTTGAACATGCCTTTAGACGCAGTCTGGGAACGTTCGCGTTGCTCCCTCAAAGCAGAATCAAATTCGGCCTTGTAGTTATCACTCAATTTAACATTAGTACGGTAAGCCTCTTCCACAGATACTTCCAGAGGGAATCCGTAGGTATCCTGAAGCTTAAATAAGTCATAGCCGTTAAGGTAGCCAGAAAGATTCTTCTCTCGGGACGGGTCGCTCGCGCCCGTCTTGCCTTTAGCAGACATCGCTGCCTCGCTCGGAAAGCCAAGCGAGCTCGGCTTTCGCTCGCTTCGTTGCGCTGTCGTTACGGGGCTCGCGCCCTCATCCTCGGTCGTAACCTCCGGAAGCCCTCGGGAAGAACTTTCCTGGCTACCTTTTCGAGCCATTTTTTGCAACTCCTTTATACCTTTGTTCAATGTCGTGCGGAAAGCACGCTCTTCTTTCAAAAGTACATCGAGAGCAACTTCGCGGTGAGTCAGGATACTATCTGGCAAATCGCGGTAGTTCGCGGCGACGATTGGGACGATTTCGGAGAGGAAATTGGTGGAAATGCCGAGATCTAGCGCACGCAAAATCGCGCGGCGGATGAGTCGGCGCATAGCGTAACCCTGGGTCTTGTTAGAAGGAGTGAGACCTTGGGCAGCCAAGAGATAGGCGCCGCGGATGTGGTCGGCGATCACGCGCATTTCGTCAGTATTGTTATCATAAGATTTGCCGGAGATCTCCTCGAGTTTATCGATAATTGGTTTCATTAGAGAAATCTTGAACACATCAAACGAGCCAATCGCGGCCGCGGCGATGCGCTCGAGTCCACCACCAAAATCGACATTCTTCTTTTCAAGCTCAGAGAAAGTGCCATCGGCGTTGCGGCGATACTGCATAAAGACTTGGTTGCCGATTTCCATAAACCGAGCGCCGTCAGAAGCTGGGTGGGCCAAGCCGTACTTCTCGACATCCTGTTTGTCGTCACCGAAGTCATAAAAGACCTCGGAATCTGGACCGCAAGGGTCACCGAGTGGGGTAGATTCGATACCGCCGCCGCGACTCCACCAGTTTTCGTGGTCGTCGTAAAAGAAAATACGCTCACCGGGCTTGATGCCGCGCTTGTCGCCATTTTCGGCAGAACCAATCTCGGCAATCTTGGCGTCGATGCCAGCTTCCTTAAATACTTCCCGCCAGATTTCGGCAGCCTCGGTGTCTTTCGGGATGCCGTATTTATCATTTCCGATAAAGCAAGTGACGTAAAGTCTGTGCGGGTCGAGGCCAACAACCTTGGTTAGAAATTCGAAAAAGTTATGAATCTGCTCTTTTTTGAAGTAATCGCCATGCGACCAATTGCCAAGCATCTCAAAAACAGTGGTGTGGCGCGGGTCGCCCACATCCTCGATATCTTGCAGGCGCATAGACGGTTGAGAGTCAGTAAGGCGTGTGCCATCCTTGTGTGGCTGGCCGAGCAAAAACGGCAAAAGCGGCTGCATGCCAGAGCCGGTAAAGAGAGTAGTAGGGTCACCCTCGAGAACAAGTGGGGCGGGTGCGATGATTTTGTGGCCTTTTCCCACTTCAAAATCTAAGAATTTTTGGCGTATTTCATTTGCATTCATTCATATATTATACCATGAAAAACGCCCCTTTTACAAGGGGCGTTTTAAGGTACTAGATTAATGTGCTAAGGTGCTGGGGCTTTGATGCCGCTAGGGAATTGCCGGAGCAAATTCAAAGCCGTAGTTGGACCGCATGACGGTCTCAAGCTGACGATCATTCTCAAATTTGATGCCATGGATACCCTCGCGCGAGGCGGCGGCGATATTCTTGGCATCATCGTCAATATAGAGAACTTCGTCAGGATTCAGGCCGGCGTCATCGAGAACTGCGGCAAAGAACCCCGGATCCTGCTTGATCATTCCAGCATCACAGGACCAGTATTCGTCCTTGAAGAGCCGGAACAGACCAGGGTGAGCCGCTTTGACCTCGTTGATGCGATTCGCGATATGGTCGCTGACCAAGTAGATGGTCGGCATGCCGTCGGCATAGCCGAAACCATCCGGAGAGAGCGAGCGCGGATATCTGATGATGCGTTGTAGCACCCCTGTCGCCGCGTGCGGCATCACTTCCTGCAGGTTCTTGCTGAGGGCCTCCTTGGCGTCGTCAATCGTGAAAAGCCACTGGCCTTTTGCGAAAAACTCTTGCCAATATTCGTCTTCGCTGATGCGTCCGCGAAGCAGATCCCGGAAAGCGCCGTTCACCGCCGCATGCCGTCTCCAGCATTTGTCGGCAAGGCCCTTTTTTCCGACCGAGCTCACTGCGAATTTCTCCGCGATGAACCGTTCGGTCCCTCTGATTCCTCTGATGTGTACTTCGGAAAGATCGCTAAGAATAATCATGATAATCCCCCTTAAAAAAATATTTTGTCGCTTAGCGTCCGACTTTTTCTATTATATCATACTTTTGGTTAAAAATCAATAGCTCTGGCTAGTTTTGTAGGATTTTGTCGATTTTGGCTTTTAAAGGGTTTTCTTTGGGAGCACCTGCCAAAGTGTCGGTGCCTACACGAATCAGACCAAGCGCAGTAGCGAAAGAGTGGTCAAGCAAAGAATCCTCTGGGACTATGAGACCGGGGAGCTCGGAAATATCGAGCAGGTGAATAATTGGCCGGCGAGAAAAAGGCAGGTTAGAATACCAGCTAGAGAGGGCGAGTTTTTCTTGCAGGAGGCTCAGCCCGGCGCCGCCGCCACATAGAATAATGCTGCGTGGCAAAGGGCTTTCCGGCCCGAAATCTTCTAGAGCGACCTCTACACCGGTCATCCAGACGTTTAAATTACGGTCAAGGGCGGTCTCAACCTTGGCCTTTAGTGCGTCGTCAAGGGCGCCACTATCGAAATCAAGCTTGTACTGCTCGGCGGTAACAAAATCCACACCGACGGCCTCTTCAATTTGATGTGTAAAGCTGCGCCCACCAATGGAGAACATTTTGGTGCCTTCTACCCCGCCATCCTCTACGACGGCGATATCGGTCGTGCCCCCACCAATATCCATCACGATGCCAGAAAACGACGAATCAAGGTCGTCGCCCAGGCAGGCGCGACACACCGCAAAAGGTTCCACCGCAATAGTAAGCAGGTCTAGATTGAGCTCGGCACAGACTTTTTCGATGGCCGCCACATGAATCAGCGGGGCAAAAGCCGTATAAACCAAAATCGCCACATCTGCCCCCTTAAATCCAATGGGATTGCTAATCTTATAACCGTCAATGGTGAGGGCTACAATGGCAGAATTGATTAGCCGCACTTCTACATCCTCGTTGCCGGTCTCAAGGGCGATGGTTTTTCTTGCTACTTCGCCGGCTTTTTGCTGAACCTTACTAATAATTGTTTGCATTTCTTGCTCGGTGATGGGCTTGTTGGTATCTGGACGCTTGTAGCGCACTGTGGTAGTATTGCCCTTAATTAGCTCGCCAGCAATGCCAACTACGGTAGTATCGGCGCGCTCGCCCGCCTGATCCTCTGCCTGCACCAAGACCTCCTCGCAAGCCGCCACTACGGCAGGGATGTCCGCCACGGCACCACTAAACATACTACCTTCGCGCTGCCGAGCCTTTGCAGCACCCAAAATTTTAAGATCGCCATTCCTAACAGGTTTTGCAAGAACGGCTTTGACGAATTCCGTACCGATATCAAGACCGAGGATAGTGTTCATGGTTTAATTATACCCTAATGGGACTTCTTTGTAAAGAAGTCCCAACGAAGAAACTTAGTATAAAAATCCGAAAAGCGCGGTTTCCGGATTTTTCTTAGATTATTATAGCCTATTCGCCGGAGAAGATGCAACGGGCAAATATTGAAATGTTTGCTCCATTAATATTTGCCGCCCAGCGGAATAAGTTATCGCTTGCGTATGCAAAATCCGCAAATCCCCAGTATGGGAGTGCTGGCAAGTCTTGGGTCCAGTAATGGGCTGAACCAGCACTATCAAGCTGGCCATTCGCTACTCTGCCACCATATTTTTTGAAATATAGGATTCCGTTTGCGTTGCCAACCGAATCTATCATTATGCTAACATCAACTAAATTAGGTAATTTCCATTGCGCTGGGCAGATATCATGTTCCATACTTTTGATGTAATTACCGTCCACGCCAACGGTTGCGGTCCCAGCGGATACGCCAAATATATTATAATACAGTCCACCAAATTCTTCATTTTGAGCACTACACGGATTGGATGAGCCTCCGCCTACAATTTCGCCCGAAATATATTCGTAATGGCATTTGCCGTCAGAATTTATACCATCAGAATAAGAATCATACCAGGTTAAAGTGGTGTTTTCAGCAACATTAGAATCAGTGGGGGTAAGTAAGGTTCCCGTAAAAGTTAAATTTTCCGCCATCCAGTATTGATTGGTTGCTAAACGTGCAACTTTATAATCTTTGCCATCACGGCTGTCACGCAGGGTGTAGGTATCGCCAATGTTTGGCATGTATTCGGCAAGGATGGAAGATGTAACATCTTGCATAGTCATGGGGACGGGGTTGGTAGTGGCGACAAAGTTAAGGCTAATACTATAGTTGCCCATAGGGATAGCATTGTTTAATTTGACGCCAAAGGTAATGTTATTGATGGCGGCAGATTCGGTGATGTCATTTTGTATGCCGGTCGCATTAATGTAAATAGCTTCACCCGCTTTCATGGGCTGAAAAGTATTATTATCTGTCGTACGCATAAAACCCCAGTGGTTGACAGGAAACTCTGCTTCTGTGACCGCAGATTCTAGTGTAGGAATGCTACCACTACCCGCCGGACTACGAGAGAGGGACGTAGTATCGGCGGACATAGTGAGTTTGTAGCCGGTAGTGTTATTGGTGCCGACTTTGACGGTAATTTGCTCGGAATTAAATGTCCCATCACCGCCGGTGGGCTTTATGGATAAAGGGGATTCTGGAGTAACTAGTGATATTTCGAGGCTGGATTCACTTGTGGCGGTTAGCCCGTAAGTGGACGTATTGGATTCGGCGGTAGCGGAAGTCGGGATTTTACATATATTATATATAGTAGCAAAGAGTAATATTGCCGCTATCCCTGCTACGAGTTTTGTTTTATTTAGTTTGTTTTGTATGACCTTCATTAGAGTTCCTTTCCTCTCTTTTAATCCTAGTGGGCCATACACCAAAATAGGCGCCGCTAGGGAAACCCCGGATTGACCTTAATCAAAGCTTTCGCAAGAATAAAAGACAAACGGACCTAGTGACGCCTATTTTAACTTTTATTCTTACAAATAATTACTTATACTATAATTAACAATCCGGGGTTTCAATTCGTTTTGTTAATACTTATATTTTATCTCACTTTTTACGCAGCGTCAATAGGTTTTTCAAAAAAACACGTGGCTAGCGTGATATAATGTATATATGCCTAAGTTTAAACTAGTGTCTAAATATCAGCCCACGGGGGATCAGCCGAAAGCGATTAAGCAGCTGACGGATGGGATTTTGGCGGGCGAGAAAGAGCAGACTCTACTTGGCGTGACGGGCTCTGGTAAGACTTTTACTATGGCGAATATTATTCAGAATGTGCAGAAGCCCACGCTGATACTGGCACACAACAAGACCTTAGCGGCGCAGCTTTACTCGGAGTTTCGGGAGTTTTTTCCAGAGAACGAAGTGCATTTTTTTGTGAGTTACTTTGATTACTACCAGCCGGAAGCATATATTGCATCTACAGACACTTATATTGAGAAAGATTCGGCGATCAATGATGAGATTGACCGACTAAGGCACGGGGCGACAGAAGCTCTGCTTACACGTAATGACGTAATTGTAGTGTCGAGCGTATCTTGTATATATGGTATTGGGTCGCCTGATAATTATCTGGAGATGTCGCTGCCACTCTGGAAAAGTGGGTCTGGGTGGGTGACTGGAGATTCCTCTTCGGACACGCTCCAGGCCGCTCGGCCAAGCTTATGGTCCTCAGAGGAACATCCAGTCACCCATAACAACGTAATTAGCCAGTTAGATTTCATTAAACAATTAGTGTCGATGCAATACCATCGGAACGACCTGGCATTTGAGCGGGGGAATTTTCGGGTGATGGGGGATACGATAGACCTTTTCCCGGCAAACGGCGAGTACGCGTATAGGTTTGAATTTGGGTTTGATACGCTAGAAGTGGTGAAGATTGTGGATCCGCTGACTTTTGAAATTCGTGAAAAGCCCGATCACATCCACATTTTCCCGAATACCCACTATGCCACGCCAATGGATCAACTGCAAAAGGCCCTTACTACTATCCGAGCAGAGTTCGACTTGCGCATGGATTATTTTAATAAACACGAAAAATACCTAGAAGCGCAAAGATTATCGCAGCGCACCAAGTACGACCTAGAAATGCTAGAGAGTACTGGGTTTGTAAAAGGGATTGAAAATTATTCACGACACCTAGATGGGCGCAAAGCGGGTGAACCGCCAGCTACGCTACTTGATTTTTTTCCAAAGGATTTTTTACTGATAGTGGATGAGTCACATATGACCTTGCCGCAAGTGCGTGGGATGTATAATGGCGACCATGCGCGCAAACTCAACCTGGTAGAATACGGGTTTCGCTTGCCGAGCGCACTAGATAATAGGCCGCTCACCTACGGCGAGTTTCAGGGTAAGATTAACCAAGCGGTGTACGTATCGGCTACGCCCGGCGAATACGAGCTAGAGCATTCGCCAGAACCGGCCGAGCAGGTGATACGCCCTACTGGACTACTTGACCCCGAGATAGAGGTGCGCGGTAGTGAAGGGCAAATAGACAATCTAATGGAAGAAATTGACAAGCGCATCGCCAAGGGGCAACGCACGCTTATTACCACCCTCACTAAGCGGATGGCAGAAGACCTTACTGACCACCTCAAGGAACGTGGTGTAAAGACCGCCTACATTCACTCCGACATAGATACTTTGGAACGCGGCGACATACTGCGAGATCTCCGCGAGGGCACGTATGACGTGCTGGTAGGGATCAATTTGCTTCGCGAGGGGCTAGATTTGCCAGAGGTATCACTAGTTGCCATACTTGATGCCGACAAGGAAGGGTTCCTGCGTAGTGAGTCGGCACTTATCCAAACGATTGGCCGCGCGGCACGACATGTAGAGGGTAAGGTGATAATGTACGCGAATTATATCACCGAAAGTATGGAAAAAGCCATCAGCGAAACCAACCGCCGGCGCGAGATTCAAAAACAATATAATTTTGAGCATAATATTACGCCAACTTCGGTTAAAAAAGAGATTTCGCTGGGGTTACGCGCAATCATTCCGGAGAAAGAAGTAGAAAATAAACTTGACATCAAGCGCATACCAAAAGACGAACTGCCTGGGCTGATCAAATCGTTGCAGTCGGAAATGCAACTGGCTGCGGCAAATCTTGAATTTGAAAAAGCCGCCGCGCTGAGAGATGAAATCGCCAAGATAAAAGAAGTGCTGGAAAAGTAGAGCGCTAGGTAGGAGGCGGCGCTATGGTAGGGGCGCTGGGTAGGAGTGCTGGGATGGAGTGCCGGGTAGGAGTGCAGGGGCGGTGAGGGCGCTAGCCTCTGAGTTTTCTTAAGATCTTGTTCTTAAGAAGGCCCCATTTACTCAGCGTGATAGTGAAGCCGCCAATATATTCCTCGGTAAGGCCGCCGAGGCCGGCTTTGAAAAATAGCAGAGGGTTGCTCGGCGAAAAGTCGCCTTTCATGCCGTAGAGATTCATACGAGTTTGGCCGCGACGAAGACATTCTTCAATATTCCAACCTTTGATGGCGGTAGAGCCATTGTAGTGCTTGCGGCTTTCAATGGTACCGGCGACAAACGCCACCATTTCGTTGGGATGAAAAACATCAACCTCGCTTGATACCAACTCGCCGGTGTCTTTGACGCGAGCTTCGATAAACACTGCCTCGTCGCCAAAAGCATCCCATAAGTCTTCAAAATATTTAACATCGCGAGTGGATATGCCATTGCGGCGATTACTTTCAACCAAAGCCTCGCGCCAAGCAGGTAGCTCGGATTTATCTTTTAGCACGTGGATGTCTAACTCGCGGGCAGTCTTGTGCAGTTTTTTGCGGGTGGATGCGTTCATGGTGAGTTCGGCATCACGAAGCGTTTTAATGCCGGTCAAATCTTTAACAAACATCCAGCGGTTGGCTTTGTTTTCAACTTCGGTAGTAAAGCCTTCGTGACGAAACCCGACTGTGGCGAAGGCGTTGAAAATCTTGCTGCGGTCATATTCATCAACTACGGTGCCGTCGGATTCGTGAGTTTTTAGCACAAGTGGCGGGAAAATTTCAAGCCGTACAAAATGATGCGCGCGAGCGTAAGTTTTGACGGATTCTAGGAAAAACTTGACAAGCGCCAGATTGTCGTAATCCATGATGGGGCCGAGCTGAATCCAGGCTTCGCGGTCGCGGCGCTCTACGATTAGCGCGGCCGCGAGAATTCGGTTGCCATCTTTAACGCCGACTAAGTGTGTAGTGAAACCCATTTTAGCACGGAGCTCAGCCCGCGGTACCGACTGAAAAAAGTTGCCAGTGGGGGCGCTTCTCTCGAATTTGGTGAATTCCGATTCGTTTAGCACAACAAACTTCATATTATAAATCTCTCCTTTCGGCTGGTTTGATTTTCTTGAGGTATAATTTGCCAAATAAATCTAGCGGCGCGGCGAAAGTACCAACGAATTCTTGCAGCTCACCGTGAAAGCCCTGCTTAAACTTATGAACGCCGTTTTCTGGGTCGGGGTTGGTCCCCCAAAAGTTATACTGCCGATAGCCATTGGCGTAGGCAAATTGAATCATTGCCCATTGGATGAGATGCGGGGCGCCGAGTTTCTTATGCTCGCGGGTGAAACCGCTAGACAAGTAGATGACTTCGTCGCCATACAGCAAGAAAAACGCCGCGGCAATAGGAGTGCCATCCGGCATTTCGGCCACGATGGCAGCGGCGTCATCCTGAAAGGCGGTTTTAACCTGCTTGAAGAAATCAACCTCACGCGGCACAAAACCATGCACTTTGCCAGATTCCGCTACAAGATCCCACAATATCTGATACTCTGATGGGGTGAGCTCACGAAGTTTCAGACCATAACGTTCGGTAGCGTAACGAATAGTGTAGCGGTGATCGCGGCGAAAGGTTTTAATAAGCGCCTGTGCTTCTTCCGATGACAGGGGTGGCGAGAGAACTTTGGACTTTACGGCTGCGGGAGCCTTACGTGGCAAAGCTGGATGATGTTCAAAATCGATCGCATAAACCCATTTGCACTGCTCGTATTCGCCGAGATATTTGAACCCGTGTGATTGTAGCGTATCACGAAAATGAGTGGGGGCGTGCGGAGTTAGTAAACTGGGTGAGATTTGCAAAATACTGCCGCGCCGCGATTTTAAGAAGGTTTTACATTCATCTAGGAAGCGGTAAAACTCGCGAGAATCGTGAGCAAAATCTGCCAAGGGACCGCGAGAAAAAGTGAAGATTTTGCGATGGAACCGCTCATAAATAACACTGGCAAGACCGGCAACTTTCAGTTCGTCGTCTGCGAAAAGCCCAAGCAGGTAAGATTCACGACCAATTTGCTGGTAGCGTTCGTACATAGGAACGCTCTGCATATAGTTCTTGGCGGGACAGGTAGCTGCAAAATCGGCAAACTCGGCAGTAGTAATTTCACGAAATACGTATTTCATAACTATAATTGTACCACACTCACGCGAAATGTGTTATAATTGAAGCATGAGTAGTGTGGGCATTTCTGAAATTGACAAAATCAACCGGCGAGTGAGAGCTTGCGATTACTTAACCGTAGCAGAGTTGTATCTGCGTGATAATTTTTTGATAGAACGGCCGCTTAATTTTGATGACGTGAAACCGCGGCTTCTCGGTCACTGGGGAACTTGCCACGGTATTAATGTGGCGTATGCCAACCTGATGGCAAAATTTGGAAATGATCCGCATTTTCATTTTGTACTAGGGCCGGGGCATGGGTTTCCGGCACTCAATGCGAATTTGTTTATTGACGGCGAGCTAATCAAGGTAGATCGCCATGCGACTCTGAACTATGCTGGACTTGCTTATATTTGCCGTAAGTTTTCGTGGCCGGATGGATTTCCGTCACACGCTAGCCCGATTACGCCCACGGTAATTACCGAAGGCGGCGAACTAGGATATGCACTAGCAAACGCCTATGGTTATGCCCTAGGACATCCCAAGAGAACTATGGCAGTATTGATAGGTGACGGAGAGCTTGAGACCGCTACGGCGTTAGACTCCCTTAATCTGCGCGCGCTGCTTACTGGGCCGAAGAACGGCAAAGTTTTGCCTATACTTCACCTTAATGGCTACAAGATTTCGGCGCCATCAATTTACGCACGAAAATCCGAACGAGAGCTAAATGAACTGATTCGCGGGTTTGGATTTGAGCCGGTCTTGATAGACGGCGACGACCCGGAAGTATTTCAAGCAGCATTAAGCACGGAGGTGGATGCGCCATTTTATATTCTAAAGACCGAGAAGGGTGAGGGCGGCCCCAACCGTGGGTACGCCGCGCACCAAATACCACTGAAGAAACCGGCCTACAATATGCACGAATTAATAGAGCTAGAAGCATGGCTTAAATCATATGATTTTGGGGAATTGTTCGACAAAGAGAAAGGATTTACAATATGATAGAAAAAGTAGAAGTGCCTGGCATGGAGTATTATTCGCCGGCAAAGAGAATTGGCGAGCTTTTGAAAGAACAGTTTGAACGCGATCCGTATTTCTACTTTTTTTCACCAGATGAAACGACGTCAAACAGATTTGATGCGGTGTTTGATGTAGAGGCGAGGGCATGGGGTGATCTCACCACGCGGGATGGAGATTTGCCAGAGAGTGCAGATGGGCGAATTATCGAAATGCTTTCTGAAAACGTGCTATTTTCTGTGATGACGGGGCACTTAATGAACGGCGAGCAAGCAATGATGGGGAGCTACGAAGCGTTTTTCCCAATAATCACCTCGCAACTACTGCAACACATGAAATTCATGAAACAGGCGCGCGGCGTGAGGTGGCGAAATGATATGCCGGCGGTGAATTTATTGTCAACCTCGACCTGCTGGCGACAAGACCATAATGGATACACGCATCAAAGTCCGGCCCTGATTTCAACACTTCTTAGTGTGCCGTCTAATCTGGTAAACTGTATCTTTCCGGTAGATGATGTAGCGGCGGAGGAGGCGTTTAATTATATGCTGGCCTCTAGAAACGTGGTAAATCTCACGACGTTCAACAAGAATGAGATGCCGCGCTATATCGATTCGCACCACGCTAAGTTTTTGTTTGAAAACGGGGGAGCGTCGCTATATCAGTTTGCATCGGACGACGATCCGGATTTCGTATTTACAGCGGCTGGCGATATTGCGACGCGCGAAACCATGGAAGCTATCAAGCTGCTGCGTCACGATTTGCCAGGGCTTAAATTACGCTTCGTAGGAATCAACTCGTTGTCGTACCGCGCGATTGGTACGACCGATAATAAGCTCACACGCGCAAAGTTTAATGAGTTATTTACTACCAACAAGCCAATTGTTGCGAATTTTCACGGGTACCCGGTAACGCTCGAAACAATACTAGAGAACTACGCTGATGCTAAGCGACTAAGAGTGCATGGATTTTATGAGGAGGGTTCCACCACGACACCATTTGAAATGCTGCGTCGCAATGCAGCGTCACGGTATGACCTTGCGATGGACGTAGCAAGAGCCATTGGGCGCGATTCGCTCATAGAAAAATATGCGCATGTACTTAAAGAAAATCACGATTATGCGCTAAAATACGGTGAAGATTTGATAAAATAGTAAATATATGTTATAATAGTAATATGGAACTAGGAATTTTCTTGATTAGTTTACTGATACTTGGCGAGACTAGTTTTCTTGTGTTTCGCGAAAGGAAGCCTGTGCGGGGCGGCCTGCGCAAGATTTACGTAGATACATCAGCGTTGATTGACGGGCGAATTGTAGAAATTGCGCGTACCGGGTTTATTGATGGAGATCTGATTATACCTAAGACGGTATTACTAGAATTACAATTACTCGCCGATAGCAAAGATGCCGACAAGCGCTCGCGAGCGAGAGCAGGGCTAGATTACGTGGCAGAGCTAGAGCGCGTAATAGAAGTAGATACTGAGGTGATCGACAATACCGGCGGGCTTAAAAAAGTAGATGAGGAACTGCTAAGACTCGCCAAGGAAAATAAAGGCGCTATTCTTACGATGGACTACAATTTGATCAAAGTAGCGGATGCCGAAAAAATCAAGACGCTAAATATTAACGACCTCGCCATTGCAGTACGTAGTGATTTTGAGCCAGGCAAGAAAGTAAAAGTTAAAATCTTAGAACGCGGCTCGGGCAAAGGGCAAGGCGTAGGGCATCTTAATGACGGCACTATGGTGGTAGTAGAGGGCGCCAGCAACAGAGTAGGGCGCGAGCTAATGGTGGAGCTAATCAAGTTTTATGAAACGCCAGCCGGCAAAATGGTATTTGCTAAAATCGTAAAACGAAAATAACGATTAGCTATATGCAGCGTTAGTTTTGTGGGCGATATCCGCAGGTATTATTCGTATAATTTGCGTATATCAAAATACCCGTATTGTGCTACGGGTATTTTGATTAGCTATTTTTCTTAGTAGAAGTAGATGTGGAAGTAGAGGTGGACGTGCTAGTGTCGTTGCTATCTATCTTTTTCTTAGTGGGGGTGAGCGACATGGTGGCATCCACTACGGCGCCCATATTATCGGACACCTGCACCTTGATGGATGATTCGGTACCGTCAATAGTGTAGCCGTTTACGATACCGGTACTACCGAGAGTGACACCAGCTTGCTCTACACCATCAACATAAAGGCTGAACCCAGCGATAGGATTAGAACCTTTTTTGACGTTGGCCACGATGCGGGCGCCTACGCCACTACCACTCAGACTAATGGAAACTTGCGGCGGAGTATAGGTACAGGTGTCGGTGGTTTCGTGATCGTAAGGCTCTGGCACAGTGTAGGTTTCTTTGCCGGTCATAGGGTCGATAATCTTGGTGACTTCAACTTCTATTTTTTGTGATTCTGGAGTACAGGCAGCAGCTAGAGTGTGCGTGTACTTATTGAAAGCCAAGGTTTCTTTGGTGATACCGGAATTTTTCTCTGGGTTGAACCAGCTAGGCCAAATGTCGGTTTTGCCGTTGACTGAAAGAGTCTGGATACCAGCCGGGCGAACAGGCTCGTCACCATAATGCCAGCGACCGTCTGGCTCGTAGACTTCTTTATGGACACGTTCCATGTAAGTGCCTACAGCATAGCGGACCGGCTCGCCCATTGGTGCCGAGAAACCGGAGCCATCGTGTACGCCATTCCACACAAAGGTGGAAACTGCGGTAGAGAAACTTTCGATCAATGAGTCCTTGACAACTGCGGCATTTTGTGTTGTAGTAGTACCGGTCTTGGTGGCAGTCCATACATCTGGCACCACAAAGCCCACACCGTTGTCGTAGCGGGCTGAGCGGTCGCCTAAGATGTTGCCCACCATGTAAGCAACCTGCTCGTCTATCACGCGGGTAGCTGGAGAATCGGACCACGATTCGATAACGTCACCGGTAGAATTCTTAACTTCGAGGACGTAAGTAAGGTCTTTGTATGAACCACCACGGGCTATGGATGCGTAAGCATTGGCATGCTCAACCATGCGTACACCACAGCCGGAGCCAATGGCAATAGAAAGCCCGTAGTTGCTGCGACCGTCACAGTACGATGCATCACCAAGCGCGCGGGCGATAGAAAGGGAATTCTCGATACCATTAATATAGAGGGCCTTGACCGCGGCGATATTGAGCGAGTGACCAAGTGAAAAACGGATAGCAACATCACCGTAATAGCCTTGACCAGACGCGTTGCGAAGTGTACAGCTACCAGAGTAGCCGGCACAGTAGATAGAATCGATGTTTTCATCGCGCAGGATAGAGCCAGGGCCATAATTGACACCCTCGCGCTGCATAAAGAGCGGGGAATAATCGAGAATAGGCTTAATGGAAGAGCCTGGCTCAATAAGGGCGTCGGTAGTGACATTAAGCTCGCCGTAGGTAGGATTCATGAAGTCTGATGAGCCAACCATGGCGATAACTTGGGAAGTTTCGACGTCCACTGAAACCAGCGCCATGTTGTCGGTACCGTTCATGTAGGAATAATCCATGCCTACCGCGACAGCTTCTTCGGCGATTTTTTGAGCGCGATAGTCGAGCGAAGTGGTGATAGTCCAACCGCCAGCACGCATGGTTTGGATGCCGTATTTTTCTTCAAGCTGATTGCGCACTTCAAGCACAAAATGTGGAGCGAGAGCATTAGCGTATTGGCTGGATTCTGGTTTAATCGTATCAAGAATCGCTACGGACTTGGCTTCTTCCGCCTGTTCTTTGGTAATAAAGCCCATATCTGCCATTACGTCTAGAGTATATTGCTGACGCCATAACAGTTGCTCGTGACCGTATTCGTTATATGGGTTAAATACGGCCGGGTTGTTTGGAATTGAAGCTAAGAGGGCGCACTCAGCCAGAGTGAGATCTTTGGCGGATTTGCCGAAATAAGTCTGCGCAGCAGATTCAATACCGTTGCGGCGCCCGCCATAAGGTGACTGATTGAGGTACATAGCCAAGATCTCGTCTTTTGAGTACATGCGTTCCAGCTCGATAGCGAGAATCAACTCTTTAATCTTGCGGGTAAGACCACCACGGTTGGCACTGGCGGCTTCGTCGGCAAAGTACACCTGCTTAATAAGCTGCTGAGTAAGCGTAGAGCCGCCCTGTACCTGCTTGCCAGATACGGTAGAGATGACTGCGCGTACTAATCCTACCGGATCAATACCGATATGATTGTAGAAATTGCGATCTTCTATAGCGATAGTAGCTTGCTTCATATATTCTGGAATGTCGTCGTCGCTTACGATGAGGCGGTAGTTTTCGTTGCCGGTATCTTTCCAGAGCACCACGCCATTGCGATCGAGATAAGTATTGACGGTTTCGGAAATAGACATTTCGTCGAGACGGATTTCGTCAAGATCTTTTTTGTAGTACAAGAATAACCCACCAATGCCAATAACAGCGATGATCAATAAAACACCTAGGACTTTTAGGATGGTTTTTTGACCACGCCAAGAAAACCACCATCTAAAAACACGCTTTGGATGAAGCCTAGCAAAGAAACGCTTGACCGGCTCTTTGGGGAGACTTGCCAAATCTTCCGCGCGGCGGCGGGCGTTTTCTTCTTTTTTAGCTTTGCGGCGGTTGCTTAGGTTGGCATACCGGTTCATTTTCTTATTCGCAGTTTTTTGTGATTTTACCATTTGTGGTTCTTCCTTAGGTTGATTAAGGTTTTCTGAATCTTCTAGTGGCAAAACAACTTCCGTTTCATTTTTTACCATATAACTATTATATCATGTTATAATAAATATTATGAAAAAGTTTAAGTTTCGGTCTGTAGTGCAACTTGCCAATATTAAATTGTCGGTGAAGTCTGCTGCGATTGTGCTGGCTAGTTCCACGATGATTTCGGCACTACTTGGGCTGTTTCGCGACCGGTTGCTTAATTCGTACTATCTTGGTACTTACCCTACTGGTATTGATGCATATACGGCGGCTTTTACAATACCAGATTTTATGTTTTTTATTTTGACGAGTGGGGCGCTTGCAGTATCGTTTATACCGGTGTTTAACCAGCGGCTGGTGAGTGGCAATAAAAAATCCGCGTGGGAAATGTCTTCGTCGCTGCTTAATTTGCTAGCATTAATTACGCTTGTGGCGAGCATATTAATAATGGTGTTCGCCGATCCACTGATACGCTATGTGGTGAGTCCGGGGCTAGACGAATCTGGGATGATTCTGGCAATTAATATGACGCGCGTAATTGCAATTAATCCGTTTTTGTTTTCGATTGCAACGGTGCTAACTTCCATACAGCAGGCGGTACATAGGTTTGTGTTTTATGCTTTTGCGCCAACTATATATAATATAGGTATTATTATTGGGATTACGTGCTTTACCGGGGGGATTAATCTTTTTGGCGTGCAGATATTTGAGGGTGGTATTATGGGGGTAGCGCTAGGAGTAATACTGGGTGCAGTGATGCAACTGATTGTGGCACTAATCGGGCTTTTTGGGCTGGGGTTTGACTACGAATTTAAGATTAGTTGGCGCAACCAAGGATTCCGCACGATTTTGAAGCTACTGCCGCCACGGTCGCTCGACCAGGGGATAGATTATGTCAACTCGCTAGTGTCTACCAACTTGTCGTCGCGCATGGGAGCGGGGGCAGTGAGGTCGTTTGACCAAGCGACAACTTTGCAAGGTATGCCGGTGACGCTAATTGGCGTGGCAATATCGACGGCGTTTTTCCCGAAGCTCACAGAGGAACTAGGTGACGGTAATAAACAAAAATTTTACGAGACATTTCGGCAGGCACTAAGGGCGATTATCTGGATTTCGCTGCCGGTGGCAATCATTGCGTTTTTTGGACGCGGATACGTCACAAGTTTCATTGCAAATATTGGGAAAAGCGACAGCAATGGCACAATCGCCTCGGTACTCGGCACATTATGTATTGCGATTTTCGCGAGAAGCGTGTTTCATATCGCGTCGCGGGGGTTTTATGCGTATCAAGATACCAAGACGCCTTTTCGCGTGTCAATCGTGGCAATAGGGGCGACTATTGGTTTATCTGTGCTGTTTTATTCACTGGACTGGGGAGTAGATGGGCTAGGTGCAGCACAGTCTATAGGGGCACTGCTTGAGATCGCGATTTTGCTCGGCATATTACAGCGGCGGTCGAAAGGTGAAATACTGGATAAAACATTTTGGAAGGCGTTTCTTAAAATGCTGGTGGCCACGGTGGTGGCGGGGTGCGTGGCTTTTTCGATGACGAAGTTTGTGCCACTAATGGCAACCGACACGTCGCTCGTGATTACGGTGCCAAAGTTTTTACTGATCGTGGCGGTGTCGCTAATTGCGTATCTCATTGCGTGCTATTTCCTTGACATCGAAGAAATAGAGCCGATTATACGCTATGCGAAAAAAGTGATATTCAGAAACCTGAAATAGTGTGATATAATCTATATTATGGAAGTAGATGTGAAAACAGTTAAACACCTGGCTGAGCTGTCGGATTTTGCTTTGTCTGATGCGGAGGTTGAGAGCTTGGGGCAGGATCTTAATAAAATTATTGACTATATTTCGGAGCTAGATGCGCTTGATACTGATGGAGTAAAGCCAACTTATCAAGTTTTTGAGATGGAAAATGTGTGGCGGGCAGACGAAATTGTGCCACAAGATGCGTCGCGCGAAGATCTCCTCGCGATGACCAAAGAAGAAAAAGATGATCAAATAAAAGTACCGAGGGTATTGTAAAATGAAAATTGCAGATAAGAAGATAAGCGCGGTGAGTTTGGTAAGGGAAGCACTAGACAAAGCCAAACAATACGAAAAGTATAATATATTCACGTTTATAGACGAAGATGGCGCGCTCGCACGCGCAGCGGAAATTGATGCAGCGATAGCTCGCGGGGAAGATGTGGGGCGGCTGGCTGGGGTGCCTTATGCGCTAAAAGACAATTTCTTGTCGAAGCGTGGCGACACAACAGCGTCAGCACATATCTTGGAGGGATGCGCCTCGCCGGTAACGGCCACAGCAGTAGAAAAACTAGAGTCCGAGGGGGCGATTATGATTGGGCGCACCAACCTAGATGCTTTTGCACACGGCTCATCAACCGAGAACTCTTACTACGGACCAACGCACAACTCGCGCGATTTTGAGCGGGTGGCCGGTGGCTCGAGCGGAGGTTCGGCGGTAGCGGTGGCGCTAGAAATTGTGGAATTTGCCACCGGCACAGACACTGGTGGATCAATACGGCAGCCAGCGTCGTTTAATGGCATTTATGGACTGAAGCCAACTTATGGCACGATTAGCCGCTATGGGGTAGTGGCGATGGCATCATCACTTGATTGCGTAGGATTCCTCACACGTACGCCGGAAGATATGGACCTACTGATGACTGTAGCTAGCGGTCAAGATCCTAAAGATATGACATCGTTGCCTGATTATTATAATACGACATCGCCCGCTCGGAATATTAAGAAAGTCGGGTATATTAAAGATTTTGACAACGATGCAGTAGATATTGAGATTAGAAATGCACTAAAGCATAAACTTGACTTGTTGTCAAAAAAAGGTTATGAAATAGTAGAGCTTGAAATGCCAACTTTGAAGTACGCTCTTGCGGCATATTATATAATCCAGCCGGCAGAGGTGGCCTCGAATTTATCGCGCTACGATGGCGTACGCTACGGGTTCCGATCGGAAAACTCTAATGATCTTGACGGACTTTACAATCACACGCGCGACGAAGGATTTATGCCAGAAAACAAGCGTCGGATTATGATTGGTAATTTTGTGCTATCTAGCGGGTTTTATGATGCATATTTCTTGAAAGCCGCCAAGGCTCGCACGCTCATTAAGAACGAGTACGAAAAAGCCTTTGAGAAGTGCGATTTTATCTTGACACCGGTGTCACCAAACCCTGCGTTCAAACTCGGCGAAAAGGTGAACGACCCGGTAGCAATGTATCTAGAGGATTTGATGAGCGTATCACTAAACCTTGCTGGGGTACCGGGGCTTGCGGTGCCAGCCGGCAAGACTAATGATGGGCGGGCACTGGGGCTACAGCTAGTGGGACCGCGGCGTAGCGACAAGAATTTGATTGATTTTGCGCGGGAGTTACAAGATGAAGACGATATATGACTTTATTATAGCACACTTTAGCTGTTTTGTCAAGGGGGAGAGGTAGCATGGATGGTGGAGTAGTTACTTTTATAGTGGCGGTGTTGATCGTAGCGGTGTTGCTCGTTGTTGCGATGATGCTAACAAAGAAGCGCACGCATCGGTTTAATAAGGAAGAATATCAGACGCGTTTTCTCAAGATAGAAAATCGCCTGAGCAAAGACAACTCAGCTACCTGGGCAATGACGGTGATAAGTGGTGATAAGCTGCTAGATAAGGCACTGATGGAAATGGGTGTGGCTGGCAAGACTATGGGTGACAGGTTAAAACGTGTGGGTGACAGGTTTT
Source organism: uncultured Candidatus Saccharibacteria bacterium (assembly GCA_964535375.1). Classification (GTDB taxonomy): domain Bacteria; phylum Patescibacteriota; class Saccharimonadia; order Saccharimonadales; family Saccharimonadaceae; genus Nanosyncoccus. The sequence goes on from CAZHTQ010000006.1 coordinate 22,045, forward strand.
CAGATGTCAACGCGGTGTGGCGAGCACATAAGTTGCGCAACGTGATAGCACACGAAGACGATTTGGAGCTAAGCTACAAGCAGGCGGCAAGCGCCCTCGCGATTTATAAGCAAGCATTAAAAGACATAGGAGCGATTTAATGAAATATATTCCAACTATTGGTATTGAATGCCATGTGCAACTAAAGACCAAAACTAAGCTTTTTTCTGAGGTAGATAACGATGCGCGCGGCAAGGAGCCGAATTCTTGCGTGTCGCCTGTAGATTATGCATTGCCTGGGATGCTACCACGACTCAACGCGGAAGCGGTGCGACTTGCGATACTAGCCGGACGAGCCATGAATTGCGAGATTAATGCGTATTCGCGTTTTGACCGTAAGCACTATTTTTACCCAGATTCGCCTAAGGGGTATCAGATTACGCAGTTTTATCACCCGATTATTGGCGCCGGATGGGTAGAACTACCAAGTGGCACCAGAGTACGGATTCATCATGCACACCTTGAGGGCGATGCTGGTAAACTTACGCATTTTGATAATTATAGTCTGGTGGATCTCAACCGTGTAGATACGCCGCTAATTGAAATTGTAAGTGAGCCGGATATTCACTCGGCTAAAGACGCACACGATTACTGCAAAGAATTGTGGCGGCTGATGCGATACGCAGGGGCAACTTATGGCGATCTATACAACGGTAATATGCGGTTTGACATTAATACTTCGCTTGCGCCGGAGGGCTATGCTACACTTGGCACCAGGACTGAGGTAAAAAATCTCAATTCGTTCCGTAGCGTGGAGCGGGCGGTAGAATACGAAATCGCAAGACAAACTAAGTTGCTTGAGGCTGGCGAAAAGGTCGTACAGCAGACGCTGGGCTGGAGCGACGCGACGGGTAAAACTACGCCGCAGCGCTCTAAGGAAGTGGCGGCGGATTATCGCTATATGCCAGAGCCAGATTTGCCACCGCTAAATTTGTCGGCGGAGTTTATTGAAGCGGAAACCGCTAAATTACCATTAATGCCTGCAGATTATCGCGCAATGTTTGGTGGGGTCATTTCGCACGATACGCTCGAAATCTTATTAGACTACCCAGAGCTGATGAAAAAACTAGCAGAACTCGGGGCGGGTTCTGCCAAGATTAAACTTATGGCTAATCTCTTTGCGTCGGTGCTTCTTGCCGAAGAAAAATCGGCAGAATATCTAAACGATCTGCCGAGCGCGAAAGATTTGGCAGAGCTTGCCGAGATGAATCAGAAGAAAGAATTGTCATCTACTGCGACAAAGGAAGTGTTCCTCAGATTATTTGATCCACAAATGAAGGGGCGTGGCACGAGACAAATCGCCAAAGAACTTGGGTTAATTCAAGAAAATGACCTGGGGGCACTAGAAGCGATAGTAGATGCGGTACTCGCTAAACCAGAGACCGCCAAAGCGCAAGCGGATTTTAAAGCTGGCGAAGAGAAGGTGCTAGGGTTCCTTGTGGGGCAGGTGATGAAAGAATCTCGTGGCAAGGCCAATCCAAGTGCAGTGCAAGAAATATTACGAAAAAAGCTCGCGTAAATCACGAAACACAACATAAAAAGCACTCTTTTACAGGGGTGCTTTTATTTTACGGTATTTTATTACGTTAGTGCTTGCATTTTATTTTGCGGTGTGATATCATTATAAGTACGCAAGCGTACACCACACCAACGCTTGTAGATCTTTTTAGAAAGGAGGTGAGAGCATTGAGAGATGAGTTCTTGTGCTACCACATAGCCACGATTCGCGACATCGCGACAGTGTTGGTTTTAGCGCAACCCAAGCAATTTGCGCCTGCAAGCCAAAGCCGCTCGGATGCAGAGCGCGTGTTTTACCATTTATGCGGTTTTATGTAGCAAAGTATACTTTATCCCCCTCTCAAAATATAGCTTGCGCGAAGGCTAGCCGCGCAAAGGATGAAAATACCCATACTTCTGCAAAAAATTCCTGCATAGGACAAGTAATCTGTATCCTTTTCTCAAAACACCAATCTTTCTCACCCCGGGGCAAAACGCCCCGGGGATTTTTCTTGTTTTTGTAAAAAATATGATATAATAGATACAACATGTCTTTTTGTAGAGTGGAGATTACAATTGACAGATAATAATAAATAATAAAGGAGCATATGGCTACTGAAATCAATGATTTGGCGAAACTCCGCAATATTGGTATTATTGCGCATATTGACGCCGGCAAAACCACAACCTCCGAGGCGATTCTTTATCGTACCGGGCTTAAACACAAGATCGATCTAGTAAAGGGTGGCACTGGTGGTGCTGAGACCGACTGGATGGAGCAGGAAAAGGAACGCGGTATTACAATTACTTCCGCCGCCGTAACCGTTTACTGGAAAAACCATCAGATTAACATTATTGATACCCCGGGGCACATTGATTTTACGGCCGAAGTAGAGCGCTCGCTCCGCGTGCTAGACGGCGCCGTAGTGGTATTTGATGGTAAAATGGGCGTAGAGGCCCAGTCTGAGACCGTATGGCGCCAGGCCACAAAGTACGGGATTCCACGAATTTGCTTTATCAATAAAATCAACCAGATTGGCGGTGATTTCTACAAATCACTCGATTCAATCCACAAGCGTCTTTCCAAGAACGCGGTGGCAATTCACCTGCCAATTGGGTTTGAAAAAGATATTTGTGGTGTAGTAGATCTCATTGATATGAAAGCCTACACCTACAAAGATTACGCCGATCACGAGCTGACCGTTGGCGAGATTCCAGCAGATATGCTAGAGAAAGCCAAAAACGCACGCTCCATGCTCATTGAAGAAGCAGTCCAGGCCGACGAAGCCCTGATGGATAAGTACTTCAACCAGGGTGAAGATGCGATTACTGAGATTGAGTTAAAAGCTGCACTCCGTAAGCGCGTGCTGGATGGCGATTTCTTCCTAGTAACTGGCGGTGATGGCCGTGGTGTGATCGTAGAAAAGGTGCTTGATCTTATGACCGACTATTTGCCAAGCCCGCTCGATCGCGACCAGGGGCAAACTGTGGGTACCGATCCAAAGACTGGTGACCAGATCGTGCGCAAGGCAGATAATAGCGAGCCACTTACGGCACTAGCGTTTAAGATTGCGACCGATCCATTTGTAGGTAAACTCATCTTTATCCGCGTGTATGCCGGTAAGTTAAAATCTGGCGATACCGTACTTAACGCATCAACTGGCGATAAAGAGCGCATTGGACGGCTCGTGCGGATGCACGCTAATGACCGCAAAGACATTGCCGAAATCGGCGCGGGCGATATTGCCGCGGTAGTGGGGCTCAAAAATGTAACCACCGGTACTACACTTTGCAATCCGGCGCATCCGATTTTGCTTGAGTCGATCGACTTCCCAGATCCACCGGTATCTATTGCAGTGGAGCCAAAGACCAAGGCCGACCAAGAGAAAATGGGACTTGGGCTATCCAAGCTCGCTGAGGAGGACCCGACTTTCCGCGTCCATACCGATGAGGAAACCGGCCAGACTATTATTTCTGGTATGGGTGAGCTACACCTTGAGATTATCATTGACCGTTTGAAGCGTGAGCATGGCGTGGAAGCCAATACTGGTGCGCCACAGGTAGCATATCGCGAAACTATTCGTGGCACTGCCGAAGCTCAAGGTAAGCACATCAAACAGTCTGGTGGTCGTGGGCAGTACGGTGACGTATGGGTCAAGTTTGAGCCAAATGAACCGGGCAAGGGCTTTGAGTTTATTGAGATGATTAAGGGTGGCGTGGTGCCTAAAGAATATCGCAAGCCGGTACAAAAAGGTATTGAAGATACTCTTGCTGGCGGCGTGATTGCTGGCTACCCGGTAGTAGATGTGAAGGCAACCCTCTACGATGGTTCGTACCACGATGTAGACTCAAGCGAACTCGCCTTTACCTTGGCCGGTGCACTTGCAACTCGCGAGGGTATCAAGAAAGCCAATCCAGTGTTACTCGAGCCAGTAATGAAGATGGAAATTACCACCCCAGAAGAATTCATGGGTGACGTAATTGGCGACATCAACTCGCGCCGAGGTCGCATCGACGAGATGGAAGATTTGAACGGTGGCGCCAAATTGATTCGCGCGTTTTGTCCGCTTGCCAATTTGTTTGGCTATACCGGCGATCTTCGTGGGATGACCCAGGGTCGCGCAGCTTCTTCGATGGAGCTCTATGGGTACGAAGAAGTACCACCAAACGTAGCTCAAGAGATCATTGAAAAGCGCAACGCAAAATAATCGTTCGAGCGTAAAATACCCCCTATCTCTGGGGGTATTTTTGACTTTTTAGCGCAAGTGTGATATAATTAGAAGATAGGGCTACTAGTAAAGGGGGATTTTTGATGTGTAGCTTAAAGAACATTAGTATAAGGGAAAAGAGGATCAAGCTTATGCTTGACCTCGAAGTGAAGCTAAAGGAGAACGGTTGGCAGATACCGTCGTTTACCGCCATCAGCGCAGACAGGCGGATGGCGTCGTCCGGTACCTACAAACGTTACTTTGGCTCCATTGAGGAGGCGGTCGAGATGCTGGCTCGATATAAGTATGGCCAAGTTACCGACGAGGAGCTGGATGCTCAGCCGCTCGAGGCAAAAGTGTTCAGCAAGTCAGTGACGGCAGCAAAGGAGCCGTTTTATGCACCCATGCCAGGCGTGCTGAGCGACTTGGATACTGCCTTAAGAGAGCTTCGCAAGATTTATTCCAACGAGGTGTTGGAGTCGATTCATTTTGCGATGAGCGGCACGATGGTGTTTTATATCGGGCGCGAGTATTACTGCTCGATAGACAACGCCAACAAACTTACAGAGATGACACGACTTGCCGAGAAGGCAAAATCCGCCACCGGCGGCCGCGAGCGGATGCAAATGTCGCGGATGATTCGCGACACAGGCTGGCAAATGCAGCACCCCGGCCCACTGTATCCTTGCGATCCCTAAAGCAAAGCCCCCACTAAGGGGGCTTTTTCACGACTTAGTGGCAAGATGCGGTAGTGGTTGCGGCGATGATTGTGGCGACTGTAGTGATGGTTGCGGCGGGGTGGCGATTTTACGGGATTTCGTCAAAAATAGGTCTTTACTTTTTGAAAAAAATACGCTACAATTATAGAGTAGAGATTTGGAGCTGGTTATTATTAGCGCTCCAGACGTAATATTATAATAAAAGGAGAATGAATGGCAAATTTTGACCGTTCCAAGCCGCATATTAATGTCGGCACCATGGGTCA
>CAZHTQ010000007.1:0-25375 GCA_964535375.1 uncultured Candidatus Saccharibacteria bacterium
CATGTTATAAGAATATCACTGCTCTTTTTGGTTGTCTAATTATTCAACAACGCCTCGATAAACTCATCAATCTTGCCATCTAACACCGCATCCACATCGGTAGTTTCATGCCCAGTTCGTGTATCTTTCACTAGCCTATATGGTTGCATCACGTAATTCCGTATCTGTTGCCCCCAACCTGCCGATTCACCAGCCCTAAGCTCCCCTATCGACGCCGCATGCTGTTCCATCTGCATCTGCGCGAGTTTACCCCGCAAGATTTCCATCGCTTTTTCCTTATTCTGGTGTTGGCTCCGCTCGTTTTGTATCGCCACCACCGTGTTTGTTGGTAGATGCGTAATTCTCACCGCCGAGTCCGTCGTGTTCACGCCCTGCCCGCCATGTCCGCCAGAGTGATACACATCAATCCGCAAATCTTTTTCATCTATCACTACCGCTTCCGGCTCACTAATCACCGGCAGCACCTCCACGAGCGCAAAAGACGTTTGTCTGAGATTATTCGCATTAAATGGCGAGAGTCGCACCAGCCGATGCACTCCATGCTCTGATTTTAGCATCCCATAAGCATTTACTCCACTCACCTCATACACGGCAGTCTTAATCCCTGCTTCTTCGCCTTCCGTCCGCTCAACCAATGCCGTTTTATATCCTTTGCGCTCCAAAAATCTAAGATACATCCTTTCCAGCATCCCAGCCCAGTCCATGGCTTCCGTACCGCCCGCCCCAGACGTGATCCTCACAATTGCACCATTTTTATCATACGGCCCAGTAAATCTCAGTGCCTTCTTAAGCTCCGCAAATTGCGCCTCCATCGCTTCAATCTGCCCCCCTATCTCATCACGAAGATCTAGCCCACCAAGTTCCATCAGCTCATGCAAATCTTTAATCTGCGTAGTAAGCAGCACCCACGGCTCAGTTTCTGCACTAAGCCTCGCTAGCTCCTGGTTTTTTTCTGTTGCTCTCGCTACATCGCGCCAAATCTCCGGCTCCGCCACCTCTGCTTCAAGCTCTGCCACTCGCGCCAATTTCTCATCAATTTTCAGCTTCTCATAAACTTGTCGCGCTTCGTCCTCCAGGCTATCCAGTCGCTTTTTCAAATCCTGCATATCACCATTATAACATAAAATCAGCCCCTTGCGGGGCCAATCTTATTGTGTGAGGTGCCAAGAAAGATCGCTAGAATTGAATTCTAGACTCATCCTTTCTCGACCAACCAGAACGTCGAAGACGTGTAGAGTTACCTGCCCCGCAAAATGAATATGTGTGCGGAGAAGCTCGGTGATCTCAGTTTCGCGTCTGTCGCCACGTCGTCTAAACGTTAGCGGCTGGCATGGTGTCATTTCGTAACCGAAAAGTGCCATCACCTCGACTTTTTCTGTTTTATTTTTTGTTAAAGTTTTCATAATTGACTCCTTAAATTAATTGATAAAGAGTCATTTATGTGAGCCTAGTTGGCTCAAAGCCAGGGGCATAAATGACAATACCACGAGGCCAATGAACTTTTCTCATTGCCAGTGACCGAAGTGTAGCATGAGATACTACCATTTTAGCATAAAAATTTTAATTTGCGGACAATTTTGCGTGCTTTTTTGCTTCAAAAAACACACATGGTACTGCCGGCGGCGGGGTAAAATCGTGGGGTTTTAAGGGCAGACGTATCCTAGTATCATAATCGCCAGTAAGTTGAAAGCCAAGCTGAGAGGTATAATGGCGTGTATTGTTAAGTAACTTCAGAGCAAACTGTTTTTGCAAAATTAGATAAATCGCTTCGGGCGGGTTCTCAGCCTCGATCAAAAAATGCAAAATCTCAGAACTTAAATGAAATGGCGGGTTCGCAAAAACTTTGTATGGTTCGTGCGGCAGAGTGACATCGCGAAAATCTTTTTCCATGACAGTAACATTAGTGATGTGGCGCTTTGCTAAGTTCTCGCGCAGTTTGTCTGCGGTGGTATGGTCGGGTTCTATCGCTATGACTTCGCGGACGCGGGCCGACAAAGCGCTCGTAATTACACCAGAGCCAGCACCGATTTCAACCACAAGGTCGCGTTTTTTGAGGTTAGAATGCCCAATCAGAATCAACGCGAGGCGCGGACTCCTCAGGAAATGTTGCGACAATCTATAATCCCGCATCTTCTAGCACCTTCCAGGCCTCACTCACCGAGTGCGTTTCCATAAGTTTCGCACGAATATCACTAGCCCCCGGAAAATTATTGACGTAAATCTTGAAAAAATGCTTGAGAGGCTCATACGGCAGAATACAACGATATTGCTCCGAGGAACGCTCCTTCGCGCCCATCGTTATGGGGCTCAGTCGCTCCGTATTTGACCCGTCGCCAAATATGCTCCTCGAAGCAACATCATTGTATTCTTTATATAAATCCAGGTGCATTTTCAAAAGTTGCACTAGCTCGTCCTGTGTGCCAATATGGTCAGTAAAACAATACGGATTCGCAAAAACTCCGCGGCCAATCATAAAACCGTCCACTTCTGGAAACTTGGCATGAAGTTCTAGCGCATGAGCGCGGTCTTTGATGTCACCATTAATGATGAGTTTGGTTGCAGGACTAATCCTCGCACGAAGCTCCACAATGTTAGGGATTAACTCGTAGTGCGCCGGAACTTTGCTCATTTCTTTCTTGGTACGAAGATGTACAGTAAGGGCGGCCGGATGTTCGTTCAAAAGTATAGATAGCCAATCATGATATTCGTCTGGGCTGCTCCAGCCTAGGCGGGTTTTGATAGAAACCGGCAGATTTGTATTTGCCTTGGCGTTGCGATAACACTCTACTGCGAGGTCGGGGGTTTTAATCATGGCAGCACCACCACCGGTTTTGTTAACGTTTTTATCTGGACAACCAAAGTTAAGGTCGATACCGGCAAAACCGAGAGATTCTAGAGCAGCTGCACACTCTGCAAAGTGTTCGGGGTTCTTCCCCCAAATTTGCGCGATAATAGGGGCATCGGTGGGCGCTATCTGCAAGCGCTCGAGTGCGTTCCAGCGGCCTTTTTCGGAAGCATAGCTAGATACATTGGTAAACTCTGTGAAAAATAAATCTGGCCGCCCCGCCCGCGCGATAACTTGGCGAAACAAAATATCCGTCACACCTTCCATCGGCGCCAAAATCAAAAATGGTTGTGGTAATTCGTTCCAAATCATAACACTAATGCACCCCTATTGTTTTATAGTAGCATAATCTAGAAATATGTGCAAGATGTGCTATAATAGTCTCATGAAAATCGCATTACTCGGCTACGGCAAAGAAGGCCAATCTACCGAAAAATACTTCCGTACACATTTTGCGGATGTCACTTTTGATATTTTTGAAAACGAAACTCCCGAGCAGTTACGCCAGAGAGATTATTCACGCTATGATATAATTTTTCGAAGCCCATCCATCCCACCGCTGCATCTCCCCAACGAATCCAGCATTACCAAATACTTCTTCGATCATTGCCCGTGCCCCATTATCGGCGTTACCGCCACCAAGGGCAAAGGCACTACTTGCTCTTTCATTAAAGCACTTCTCGATGCCGAAGAGGCAGATGCTTATCTTGTTGGCAACATCGGCGTACCAGCCCTTGACATTCTGGATGAGTTAAAACCCACTTCGGTCGTTGTTTACGAAATGTCCAGCTTCCAACTTTGGGATCTCACAAAATCACCCTCTATCTCTGTTATTGGCCATCTAGAGCCCGACCATCTCAATGTCCACAGCAGCTACGACGATTATCTAGCAGCCAAATCCCACATCGCCGCCTACCAGTCAGCAAACAATTATTGCATCTATTACGCCAATAATCCCACTTCCGTCAAATTAGCAGAATTAAGCCCCGCCACCCATAAAATCCCTTATCCGTTCGATCTCCCCGCCGAATTCACGGCCGCCATCACCCTCCCAGGCGAGCATAATATTTACAATGCCATGGCCGCCATTGCCGCTGTCGCCTCATACAAAAATATATCACCACGCGAATATTTATCAACTTCACCAGAAGTAATTCGGCAAGGTTTGTCCAGTTTCCATGGCCTACCTCACCGCCTCGAGTTTATTCGCGAGCTTCATGGTGTCAAATATTATGACGACAACTTCAGCACCAACCCTTCGTCACTCAAAGTCGCCATCGATGCTTTCCCGAGAAGCAATCTTGTAGTCATTGTTGGTGGCCGCGACAAAACCATGGGCCAAGATTTACCCGAAATCTACGACATTTTGAAAGCGCCGCAAGTAAAACATGTCATCCTGCTTGGCGAATCCGGCCATGATCTAGCTTCAAAATACCCCGACCCACGCTTTGTTCTTACCGACTCACTACAAGCCGCCGTAGTTACTGCCACCGCAAAAGCCACAGCCTATAAAGACTCCATCGTCCTCATGTCCCCCGCCGCCGCCTCATTTGACATGTTCAAAAATGTCTACGATAGAGGGGACCAATATAAACTTCTAATTCGTCTATTAGAAGTTTAACCGTGCTTCCAAACTAGAAATCAATGCTTTTTCAACCGAAGATACCGTCGCAAACCCCTTAATCCCACTTCCAGCAAATTCGCGCGCCAGCTCAATCATTTGTGTCTTATCTATAGAACGTATCAAATTTGGCATATTATCATATTTTTCAATCGTCTCGTTCACAAAATAATTCTCCGCATAATAATCCGCAATTTGTGACGGCGTTTGCGCTCCCATCTGAAACCTTCCCAGCGCATAAGACTTTGCCGCCTCAAAATCCGCGTCTGCAATCTCACCATTTAACGCCTTCATCATCTCCGTCTGGATTAGCGCAAAAAGTTCCTCTGCATTCTCTACATTTACCTCACCATCAAAATCCCAGTAAGAACTCGATGCATTTGATGCAAGTGAAGACCCCATGCCGTACACCAATCCCCGTTTTCTTGCCATCCCAAAAATCTTTGAATTCGTTGTTCCATTCAAAATATGATTCAAACAATTCATGGCAAACACTTCATTTGGCGGCAAATGCCTTGGTGTTACCAGCGAAAACCCAAATGTAATGTTTGAAGCATCTTTCCGTCTGATCGATACTGCTTCGCCCGTCTTCAAGTCGCTTATCGGAATCTCAAACTTTTCCCCCTCTTTGAGCGGCCATTCTTCTAGAGCCCGTATGATTTTGCGTCGTCGTCCTTTCATCTTGCCAGCAATAATAAATAGCATATTCCGCGCCGTATGTGTCCGCCGATAATGCTCACGAATATCTTTTAATTCAATATTCGCAATAGTTTCTTTGCGTTGCGCAAGATCCAGCACATCTTCCCCCACCGCCTGCTGCACTCTCGGCCATAGCAACCGATAATAATCGTTCATGTATCCCGTAAGTTCAGACTTCACATTGGCCTTTTCAGCCTTTAACTCATCTTCATTAAACTTCGGCTCGCATATCGACACCCGCTGCAGTTCCATTATCCTATCCCACTCAAAATCTGCACATTCAGTTTCATAGCACACACTCACGTCGCTTGTCCAGGCATTATGATATGCCCCATTTTTAGTAAACTCCGCCTCAAATTCTTGTTCGTTGCGATATTTTGCATTCGCCCCAAATGCCAAATGTTCTACCACGTGCGGTAACTCGTAAATATCCTTGTTTTTTGCGTACAACATCCCCGCCCGAAACTCAACTCTCGTAGCCATCACGCTGGCACCAGGTATATCAATCAAAAGACCCTTAGCGCCATTCTTTAAATGAATCTCCTCTACCGAATGTTTCACTTTTTCTTCTTACTTTTTTTCTTTGCTGATTTCTTACTTGTCGTCCTTTTACCTGGCGCCGCCGGCAGTTTTTTCTTATCTTTTTTAAATTCGTCGTCTAGATTTTTCTCACCGGCAGAAATTTCGTTTACGCCACGCTCAGTTTGCCCCTCAGCCATCTTGGTTAGCTCAGATTCGTATTCTTCGCCGTCCGTCACATTGTCAGCCGCTGCTTCACTCGGCGTGATAGTTAGCAAGATCTTGAGTACTTCTTCACGCAAGTTTCTTTGCAGCCCATCAAAGAGTTTTTGCGACTCACTGCGATATTCTACCAGCGGATCCCTTTGCCCCACACTGCGCCAGTGAATCCCCTCGCGCAGGTGTTGCATATTCTCTAGATGCTGCATCCATAGCATATCTAGCACCTTCAGATACACTTCGCGCTCCACCTTGCGCATCACTTCAGAGCCAAACTTTTCTTCCTGCTTAGCGTACGCTTCCTCTACTGCTTCAAGCGCCAATTTCTCGCGTTCTTTTTCCTTACGTTTCAGCCCAATCCCGTGAATCAAATCATCGTCAAAATCAAACACCGCCTTAAACTCTTTGTCAAAGTTCTTATTTACTTTTGACGAAAACTCCGTCAAAGTTTTTACTTCGTCACGCATCAACCGTTTAATCTCTGGGAAGATATCGTCACCAAGTAAAATCTTCCGCCGTATCATGTATACTACTTTGCGGTGCCTATTAATTACGTTATCATATTGCACCACATTTTTGCGCGAATCAAAATTGAATCCTTCAATACGTTTTTGTGCCGCCTCCAAAGTCTTAGAGATCGATTTGGTCTGAATCGGCGTATAATCATCCACGCCAAGCCGCGTCATCAACATTTTTACTCTGTCACCCTGGAAGATGCGCATAAGATCATCCTCACAGCTCACAAAGAACTGCGTTGTGCCAGGATCGCCTTGCCGCCCACCACGACCTCTTAGCTGATTATCTACGCGCCTAGAATCATGACGCTCCGAGCCAATCACTACTAGTCCACCAAGTTCTTTCACGCCTTCGCCAAGTTTAATATCGGTACCACGCCCCGCCATATTAGTAGCAAGCGTAATCGCACCTTTTTCACCAGCTCGCGCCACAATCGCCGCCTCGCGCTCGTTGTTCTTCGCGTTCAAAATCTCATATGGCAACCCAAACTGATCAAGATATTTTGCAATCTCCTCGTTATTAGCAATCGACCCCGAGCCCACCAGCACCGGTTGACCCTTTTCGTGATATTTTTTGACCTCTTCGGCAATCGCCTTCAGCTTACCAGCCTTAGTCTTATATATCAAATCATCTTTATCTACACGTTGAATTGGACGATTAGGTGGAATCTGAATCACATCTAGTGCATAAATCTGTTGAAACTCTTCCGCCTCAGTAAACGCCGTACCAGTCATACCGGATAGTTTTTTATATAGGCGGAAAAAGTTCTGGAACGAAATAGTAGCGAGAGTCATCGACTCTTGCTTCACCACCACGCCTTCTTTCGCTTCAATCGCCTGGTGCAGCCCTTCATTATAACGGCGCCCCTGCATCAACCGCCCAGTATGCTCATCTACAATTATCACTTCTCCAGAATTCGTTACCACGTAATCTCTATCACGCTTAAACAGCACCTCGGCCCTTAGCGCCTGCTCCAAATGATATACTAAAGGCGTATTCTTAGTTGAATACAAATTATCCACACCAAGAATAGACTGTACCTTTTCAATACCCTCATCCGTCAAAGTCACCGAGCGACGTTTCTCATCCAAAATATAATCATCTGGCGTTAGCCTCTCGCACACCTTGGCAAATTGATAATATTGTGCAGGATTATCGCCAGCCGGCGCCGAAATAATCAGTGGTGTCCTTGCTTCATCAATCAATATCGAATCCACCTCGTCTACGATCGCAAAGTTCAGCTCACGTTGTCTCAAGTATTGTACCTCACTCGTCATGTTATCACGCAAATAATCAAACCCAAACTCATTATTGGTACCATAAGTAATATCTGCCGCGTAAGCCTCCTTGCGGGTCGCCGGCTTCAAATGCCGAAATCTCTCGTCCTCATGCTCCTCGTTTTCATAATCGCGATCATACACATACGACGCTTCATTTACAATTACACCCACCGTCACACCAAGATAATCGTAAATCGGCCCATTCCATCCTGCATCACGTTGTGCCAAATAATCATTTACGGTCACCACATGCACACCCTTACCGGTAAGCGCATTGAGATACGCCGGCAGCATTGCTACAAGAGTTTTACCTTCACCGGTTTTCATCTCGGCCACCGCACCCATATTTAGCACCATACCACCAATTAACTGCACGTCATACGGTCGCATCCCAGCCACGCGCTTCGCCGCTTCTCTTGCCACCGCAAAGGCCTCTGGCAAAATATCATCTACCGTCTTACCACCAGCAAGTTGTTCTTTGAACTCGGCGGTTTGCGCCTTCAGCTCGTCATCACTCATGGCTTCATAGCGAGACTCCATCTCACCTATCGCACGTGCTTTCTTCCACAACTTCTTCAAGATTTTCTTTTGCGCATCACCAAAAATCCCCTGCAAAAACTTAGTCAGCGCAGTCTTATCCGCCAATTTATCAGTTGGTTTTTTCTCTTTCACTTTTTTCTGAGCCTCATTAGTCTCGGTATTTTTCACCATAAATAACTCCAATCTTCCCCCTATTGTACCACATTATCCCCGCCTTATAAAGAGATTTTTCAAACTTCTTTTTTGACGGTGTGGCTGCGATTCCAATTTATATCGCCTTATCTGCCCAGTCAACTTCGCTTCCACGAGGTCCACCCCAGCAAACACGTTTGAACATTCATCTTTTACCGCCAGCACCTTGCCGCCTGGGATTTCCATCGCCGCCGAGATTTCATACTTATCACCTCGCGTCTTGCCAATCTCTGTCACTTGCACTTTCACGATTACGTCTCTCTTGGACCCGCGTGGCAAATATTTATCCAGCTTTCCAATCCGTTTTTCTACGTATTTACGGAACCCATCTTCTACCTTATAACCGTTGCCGCTAATTTCAATTTTTTCTATCATTTTTCCTCCTTTAACATTTCTCTGTTATTTTTGCTACACTTTGTAGTAAAACGTATTTTACAGCTCTGCTTTGCCTCCTAAATACGGCCGAAGCACCTCCGGCACTTTAAACTTACCGCCCTCAGTTGCGAAGTTTTCGAGCATCACCACAAGCGCCCGTGCCAACGGTATAGCCGTACCATTTAACGTATGCACGTATTCCACCGTACCATCCTTGCGGCGCACTCGCACATTGCACGCTCTCGCCTGAAAATCCGTACAGTTCGAACATGATGTGATTTCCTGATATTTTTGATTCACTGGCGACCAGTATTCCATATCGTATTTCTTCGCCGCCGGCGCGCCAAGGTCACCCGCCGCAATATTAATTATATGATACGGCACACCTAGTCCTTGCCAAATATCTTCTTCTATCGCGAGAATCTTCTCGTGCATTTCTTGCGATTTCTCTGGCAAGCAAAATACATACATTTCTAGCTTATTAAACTGATGCACTCTAAATAGCCCCCGCGTATATTTACCATAAGCCCCAGCCTCTTTACGAAAACACGCCGAATACCCCGCATAGCATAATGGTAACTTATCTTCGTCGATAATTTCATCCATGTGATATCCCGTAAGCGGCATCTCCGCCGTTGCAATCATTGCGAGATCCTCACCCTCAATATAATATTCGTCGCTCTGCTCCGAGCTCCGCGGGTTAAATCCACATCCTTCCAGTACTCTAGACGATACCATATCTGGCACCGTCATATAAGTAAACCCGTGTTCCATCACTTTGCTTAGCCCATACTGCAAAAGTGCATTCTCAAGTAGCGCCAACCCATCTTTTAGATAATAAAACTTCGCGCCCGCCACTTTCGCGCCTCGCTCAAAATCTACCCAATCACGACTCACCGCATAATCCAAATGGTCTACTCCGGTAGCATGATTCTCGCCCCATTTTTTCACCTCTACCGAACATTCTTCGCCACCTAGCGGCACATCATCAAATATAATATTTGGCACTCGCTTTAGCGCCTCACGAAGCTCCGCCTCCGCCACGCCAAGCGCCTGTTCTTTCTCCGATAATTCCGCCTTAATCGCCTTGCCTTCTGCGATTAGCTCCGGTGCTGGTTTACCGCCCTTCATCTTGCCAGCAATCTCATTGCGTCGCGTCCTTAGAGCCTCCACCTCCATTAGTATCGCACGTCGCTTATCATCCAGCGTCAGTACATCTTTTACATCAATTTTGTAACCCTTTTCGCGGGCGGACTTCTCTACGAGTTCCAGATTTTCTCTAATAAACTTCACATCTAACATATTACCTCCATTATATCACTAATTCTCCAAATTCGGTAGATACGGCTTCAACAAATCATATATTCTCTGCCAGTCGTTAAGATGTACCTCTGCCGGCCGTATGTCTATATTGATATTATTGCGGATAAAAATGTCCTTGATGTCCTCTCTCAGCATGTATGCCGAAAGATTCCTCGTTACTTTTTTACGCGGCTGGCTAAACCCCGTTGCAATGAACTTAAACATCCACTCCGGCAAAATCGGCGCATGTGGATAAAACACCACTACCTGCGAATCTACTTCCGGTGGCGGCGTAAACTTATCTCTTAGCACCACTGGCCCCAGTTCTACATCTGCCCGGTTTTTACACCTAAGTGACAGCAAAGTTTCGCGGCGGTCCACAATTCGCTCCGCCACTTCTTTCTGCATCAGTAGCACAATCCTCTCCGGCTGGTTACGCGCCATCAACAGTTTTTCTATAATTGGACTAGTTATATAATACGGTATATTTCCCGCCGCTACGTAAGGCGTTGGTACATCAGACAACTTATACTGCAAAAAATCCTGATTCACTACCTCTAGATTCTTTCCAGGAAAAGATCCTGGCAATTTACGAGCTAGTTCTGCATCATATTCTACCGCCAGCACCTTGTCAAATTTTCTAAACAGCGCCGCTGTCAAAGTTCCTAGCCCCGGGCCTATCTCAAGGCACATCGTAGACTCTACGCCGTCATGAGCCAACCTCGCAATTTCGTCTAGTACTTCACGATCATACAGCCAATGTTGACCGAGATTAGTGTTGTTCTTTAAGCTCATGATACCTCCTTCGAGGACCATGGGCTTGGCCGAACGGCCTTGAGTGCGTCCGAGGAGGACGATATCATGAGCTTACCGACCATCTCGCACCGTCCAGTCTGTCGCAAGGTCAAATTGCTCCGGATTCGTTAGCGCAAAAGACCCCGTATCATATACTTTACCCGGCCCCAGCGAAGTTTCCACTACCGTACATCTTGGATACCGAGATAATTCTGCCGCCACCAGTACATAGCCCTCTGCGTCCACTTTTACACCATCTTCGCGCACTCTATAGTATGGTTCTACCCCACACTCACGCGCGGCTATCACCATTACACCGCTCATATTGAGATCATAGTACGTCTCTTTGCGCTCCACTACCCTGTCGCCTACTCGCACTGTATATATATTAACCCCGCGCGCCGCCGTTAGTGGAATCTTCTCAATTTCACTTGCACCCACCGCCACTATTCTATTCACCGGCTCGCGTCGCACTACTTCGCTTGTAAGTTCCCGCCTCACCTCCACATTATCTTCATAAAACACATCATATGTCAGCACCCTCACCCCCACTTCACCCAGCTGCCGCACCTCTCGCGTACCTGGCGCCAAATTATAATCTTTCACCGTTTCTTCCTCAAATGGTATTTCTACCTCCTCAGTAATTGTGCGCCCACCGTTGCGCACTACTTCGTACATGCTAGCTACCCCAGTTTCCAGAAAATTCACATTTGGCACCAAATTCACCTCGTCACCATCATATATTTGAAACCCCGCTTCTCTCGCAATCTGCCGCGCATCATAACTTGCTGACATTACATACCGTTCTTTCACCCCATCTCGCACCACTGCCGGTCGCGATCTGTGAATATTAATGAAAAAATTATTCATCGTAATCGCCGTATCTACCCCAGGCTCCACAATATCTGTACTATTTAATATTATCCCCGCCCGCTTCAACGCCTCCCCCACCGTCGGCGCATCAGTTTTTACCGTCAGTTTATCCCCCTCATCATAAAACGTCACAAAATATTCTTCCGCCTCCTCATATATTCCACTCTCGTTGCCTGCAAACGTATCATGATTATTATAATTCGCCGCAAAAGCCCCCACAAACGCCAAAATAAACACCGTCACCAGTGTTAACGCCCGATCAATATTTCTAGGCAGTTTCATACTACTATTATACTACGATTTAAGTCCGGCGTCAAAATACATCAGCACGTAATTCCACCCCCAAGACAAATCAAATCCCGACGACGTATAATTATTAAACTTAAAATACGGCATCCCTGGCACTATTTTAGTCATTTTCTTGGCGTTTGCTTTCACTTCGTCTAACGTCTTGCCTTCCTTTACGCAAGACACGAAATCTTCACCCAGTCCAACTTCCGTACCCAAGTTTGCCCAATAATCTAGCCCAAGTTCATTAAACTCACTAAATGCCGATTTGCCGGCATTTTTAAAATAATCATTCCACACGCGTGTTACTGCGAGGTCGTAGTATTCCCAAAACTTCCCAGCATCCTTCGCACAGTATATTGCCTCTGCCCCATAGCGTGATTCTATCGGATTGCTCTCGCCATACTCGTACAAGAAATCCGCCACGCGTATTTCTACCAAAATATCGTTTTCTGCGATATATTTTTCAAACTCCGCCTGGTTCTCCACTATCGCATTCTCAAAGGCAATGCAATACGGGCAAGCAATATCCGAATAAATCACAAAATAATTCTTTGCATCTGGATTGCCCACGGTCATCTCTGGATACCACACCTTTTCTGAATTTGGCGTTTTTTGATTCATACTCGTGATTATAATTGCCGCAAAAACCACCACTATTATAACTAATACTGCAATTCTTGCTATTTTACTGCCCGTTTGCTTTTTCTGACTTTGTTCTGCTGTTTCCATTATCACGCTCCACTTTCTTCTTAGCTAAGTATTTTTCATTTACCATTATAACATATGTTTCTACGCCAATACGTTTCAATGACAAAAGTGCAATTATCACTGCCACAATAGTTACTATGGTAGATACTGCCCCCGCAATTGCCAGCCCACCAGTAGAAAAAATGGTGCCAATGAGTGGCGTAAGCAAAGTAGTACCGCAAGTAGGACATCCTGCACCTAGTGCAATTAGCCCCGTAATGATGCCGGCCTTTTCAACATTTGCTGCACTCTCAGTACGCTTTTTGTTCCACAGCAGCACAATCAGTCCTATTAGTATGCCTTGCAGCAGCGCGAGCGCAAATACCGGTAGCCATTCCATAAATGGCATATTCACACCAAATACTCCGATTATTGCACCCCATATTATTTCTAAACTTTGCGGCATACCCAGCGCCCACATCAGCTGGAACTTCGACGTACCGCCCGCCAGTAAATTCATTAACGTGCCAAAAATCACAAAAGCCACCACAAACCCGATCCAAAACTTTGGCTCTTTTGTTGCGAGCAGTATACCCTTGCTCATCAGTATCCATTCATCACACCATTTTCGCCAGTTTAACTTACGCATATGCTTATTATATCACAAGTTTTGCCGCATAGCTGTTCGGTTTTTCCAATCCTTGTTCGGTTTTTTACCTCACAACAGATACGCACCTCACCATTTCCATAATTATTATTACACCATAATAAATCTCAAAAATCAATATTGACATTGATTTTGCCTATGCTAAAATAGAATTAGGGTTCGGGCCAATCCAACCGTTGAGAGAGGCCGGAACAATACAATTGGAGAGAGTGGGATCCACCTAGAATATAAAATAACCCTAGTTCCATACTAGGGTTATTTTATGGTATATTAAGATTAGGTGGGGCTTACGAGAGAGGATATTACGCTATATATGAAGTACGCCGCCACGTCACTTTAATATTTCAATAGACAATACATCTCTTTCGTCAAAATGAGGGGTTGGGCAAGCCTACTTCTGCCATACCTACCTACTTGCGCTAGGCTAGGCAGGAGTCATAAATACATCCACCGTACGCGGTGGTTAGTCACAAATGGCCCGAGAGAAAGGTTAGGCCGCTCTACTTCGTCCGGTCCGGCAACGTGAATGGCGGTACTCTGAACAATGCCGGCACGAATAGCAACGTGTGGTCTAGTACTATTAGCGCTGCGTCTAACGGCCGCAACCTGAACTTCAATGGTACTGGCATCAATCCAGCCAATAGCAATAATCGCCTCAACGGTTTCGCAGTACGCTGCTTGGCTCGGTAGCCTCTCCATTGCGGTTTCGTCTCCCAGCAAGCTCTCGCCCCACTGCACTTTATACAGGCATGTCTTATTTTAGATATTTACAAATAAAACTTTCCGCATCAATATGCCGCATCAGTCCCAAATATGATACCACCGTATCTATATTCCCCTTGCCAGCTATCAACTTTTCCAACTCACTTGGAAATTTAGCACGCATTCGTCTGCCGGGAGCTATCGATCTCGCATATATTTTTGCCCCAACAAATTCTACACCTTTGCTCGCCTGTTGAAAATATCTTTTCTTCACGTGTAGTGTCAGCTCCAAACTGTCTATCAAGAACTTTTCCATCTTCGCAACATCGCTTAGCATTTTTTCCTTGTCGCACCCAACCACCACAAAATCATCCACATACCTACCATAATGCTTGTACCCTAGCTCATACTTCATATATCTATCAAATTCATCCATATAAATATTCGACGCTAGCTGCGACGTCACATTGCCTATCGGCAACCCATATCCAGGCAGTTGATAATATAAGCTCTTGGTTGGCGGCAGTACGTCCGGATTCCAATTCTCTTTCGGACCTCGTTTCTTCGCATGCATGGTCGGGTCATCAAAAATCACCTTTTCCCACAAATATGAGCATATCGCATACAATTGCCGCCCCATCGGGTCATCCATCACACATGCAAATTGCCTTTCTAGCCCCCACAGCACCTTTTCATACAGCCTTTTACGCGGCAACGACATAAAATACCCTTTGATGTCATACTTTCCCACCCACGCCACAGTATGTTTATCTCTAGCCTCCGCCAACGCCCGGCGCAGCATCGTTTGGGCCCGCGTTCTCGCGTAGTCTACCCCCTTGCCTACACGGCACGAATACGAATCATCAATAAAATGTCTATCCCACCAACCACCTTGCATATGGTACAAAAAATGGTGTACCACCCTATCTCGAAACGACGCCGCAAAAATCTCTCTCACCATCGGGTCAAATATTACAAACACAATACTGGGCGACACCTCATAATGCCTTTGAAGCACCGCATCGCGCAGTACCACTATGTTTTCTGCCCAATTCAGTTCAAATCCATGCTCGTCTTTTGTGCCACACTTGTTTTTCCTCGCCACCTCAAATGCTCTTGTCAATTCCACTAATAGCCACTGGCTGAGTCCTACTTTGTGTATTTCCTGCACTATCATTTCCAAGTCTACCGGCTTCATTGCGCCCTTTCTTTTTGTTCTCAATTCTCATAATCAGCATATTCACGCGCCCCTCTGCTTCAATTATCTTCTCCATCAATGACACTACTTTGTAACGTTTCCATATTCGCATCCCTACAGCAATATCCACTTCTTTTTTGAGTCGATTAAGCATGCTTCTTATTTCATGCCACACTTCTAATTGCTTAGTGAGCGTTTTCTTTGGCGGATCACATAGCAAATAATATGCCATTTGTATTTCGCCACACAGATTCATAATTCTCGCCCCGTTAGTTTCTCTAGCCAGCCCATCCATCTGCCGATTACACGCACCGTTCATCCGCGATACCACTTCTGCCATAATCTGGTTAAACTTCGCGTCTATATCTGCCACCTCCACTATTCTATTAATTCTCATTTGCCGCGCAACTTCATCGGCCCTCAAAGTCTCCACCTCTACCCTGCTTAGCGGTTTTTTAAGTGCAAAATATATCAGATCACCCTTCGTCACCTTCTCCGCAAATAATCCACTCTCATTAATTCTTCGCTCCAAAGTTTCTAAATGCATGGTACGTATTCGTCCCATTTCAAATTGATCGTAATAACTATCACCATCGTCCTGCAATTCTACTTTGTACCCATTTGGTTTGCATACCAAGTAGCTATATAGTATCGCCGACATATCACCCATTTCATACCATCCGAGGTCGCCATTACATGGGAACATAAAAATAAATCGGTGGTTTGTCTTTTCAAATTCCACCGCTCTTGCTTTATATTCACGCGCCTGCTTACGCGAAATCATTTTATGTTTTGTTATTTCAGCAGGCTTACTCTTTATATTGTCTTGCATTTTTTCACCGCGTATTTTATCTATCATCAACATTATTATATTACGGTTCGCCCCCAGCTTTCCCAAAATGAGGGGTTGCTGGGAGACGAAACCGCAATGGAGAGGCTACCGAGCCAAGCAGCGTACTGCGAAACCGTCGAGGCGACTATTGCTATCGGCTGGATTGATGCCAGTACCATAGAAGTACAGGCTGCGGCCGTTAGACGCAGCGCTAATAGTACTAGACCACACGTAGCTACTCGTGCCGGCATTGTACAGAGTACCGCCATTCACGCGGCCGGACCGGACGAAGTAGAGCGGGTCGCGACGTATGGCATTAAGACCTTGGTAGTTGAATGCCATAGCGCCAGTGCCATATATATTATATGTTGTAAGTAACGTAATGAAGTCATTGTCGCTAGACTGGCCCTTCGGCATACGCCAACCTTTAGGACAGATGGAATTAGGCATCACGAAGTTGGCATCAGAGTCAGTAACCGTATGGCCAACTGTGGATTCTACTGAGTTGGTAGCGTTAGCTGCGGCAAAGTTGTAGTAATTACCTATCATGTAGTGACCTTGGCCGCCACAAGTCGTATCTTGGGTGGTACAGTTAGCAAATGTATCACCGTTGGAATACCAAGCAGGGTTCGTAGCAGTTCTATCCGTAAATGTCATATAGCGATAACCTGGATTATCAGAGTATGGGGTATTATTATCGTTGGTCCAGCCGCTAGCAAAACCAGTGTTGGTTTGCCCCCAGCAGCCGGTGCCGGCACTAGATTCTGATGAACAGGTGGTGATGTTGCCGTAGCTAGTAGAATCTATGGTAGAGCGAAGTGGGGTCCAGGTGGCATTAGTATTTAGGTTAGTCCAGCCAAGGTCAGTATCAGCGTGAGTGAGGGTGGTGGAGGTACTAAGGTCTAGGTCTAGGTTCTGGGTCATCCAACAGTTGCCATCAGCCAGTTTGGTTACCCAATATACTTTGCCGTCACGCTTATCTACCATTTGAATCGATTTTTCATTATACACATACCCACAGATAGTACTGGTCATATCCTGCATCGCATAGAGTCCAGTCGTACCATACGTATCTACACCCGCGTATTGGAACGCCTGCGCAAAGCCCGAGCGTGGGTCCGAAGCATCCGGTGGGTTCACCGTCGCTACGAAGTTAAGCGTCACCGAATATAGCCCGTTTGGCTTTTCGCTATTTACCTTTGCGCCAAAGGTTACCGTTTCATTATACACGCCCTGACTATCATGTGGCGTAAGTGTAGTTTCTGCAGTAACAGGTACGTAATTCGTGCCGTTCTTGTATGCCCATTTGTTTACCGTTGCACTAGAAGCTATAAATTCCGCTTCCGTATAACTGCCACTAGCGATAGTTTCAATTATCGCATCCGCCCCACTAGAGAGGGCAGTGGGGTTAGTCAGATTTGTAGTGGCAGTCGGGGTTGAAGATGTATCGTATGGATCGTAAGCATACATTTTGAGCGTATAGCCAAAAGTATTACTTGTATCCACAGTTAAGCTTACCGAACCAGACTGGAACGCACCAGTAGCTGTCGGTGTTATCTCTGGTATATCTATATCATTAATCGCAATATTAAGACTAAGGTCTTGCTGCACACTAAAGGTCGCTCCTCTACCATAATCGGCAACTGCGCTCGCAGTATCGGTTGCTAGTGTGGTAGTTTTCATTACCGCTAGTATCGCCACTATCATGAGCGCCATTCCTGGCAGTACATATAATAGCTTATTGGTTATTTTGCTGTGTGAGTTGTGTTGGTTGTATGACCTTTGTAGCATTTTGATGCCTCTCTCCTAATATTTATTGTTATTAGTATGGCACCGTTTCTACAATTTATATTTTGAAAAAACGGCACCATAAGTCGTCATAAACTCACATTCTCACCAACTTAATCCCATTTGTGTGGGAATTACCAGCAATTAGAGAAAAATGCGGTTTCTTATGATGCCGTTTCATCTCTCTAATTACTAACCGTTACCACAATAATAACTATCAGAAAACAGTTGGTGAATTTCCTTATGTATTGTAAATGTGAGTTTATGACATTACCATTATAACACACAATTTTATTTTGTGTACAATTTTTTTATACATTTTTTTTGCTCGAAATGCTACAACTTTTCCATTAGAGATTAAAAGGCGTCAGATTGGTGTTTTCTTCGTGCAAAAAAATAAATTCGAAGATGAAAGCCGCTTAGGTGGTATTTTCTCTTGCCGAAGTGCTATTTATGATAGAGCGAGGCAAGAAAAATGCCGCATAAGCGGCTTTCAATTCGAATTTTGGTAGCCGAGACGGGACTTGAACCCGTATGGTTTCCCATTCGATTTTAAGTCGAACGCGTATACCAATTCCGCCACTCGGCCACCCCTCTATTATATCACATTTTCGCCAAAAACTCCAAGACTGCACCGGCTACCACCGCGCCATCCCCTGCCGCCGTTACAAGTTGCCGCGTACTCTTAGTGCGTACATCACCAGCTACAAATATCCCAGCATGCGATGTGTGGCAATCTTCGCCCGCTACCACGTAGCCGCTCGCATCTAGTTCTACCACGCCTTTCAAATATTTCGTATTCGGCACGCGCCCAATCGCCACAAATACCGCCTCAGCATCCTCCGGGATTGGGTCATCGTGGTGAATATTGTACACTTCTTTTGCAATATTTGACAAATATCGTATCTCGTGTTTTGCGGTATTACCACTACCTACCACCACCACTTTTTTACCTTTATATAAAGCCCCATCACAAGTCGCGCAATACGATATCGGCCGCTTGCCAGCATCTGCCGTTTGCTTCGCGCTCATTTTGCGAGGCTCCGTACCTGATGCAATAATTATCGCATCACACGCATATTCCGACTCATCCGTTTTCACCACAAACCTACTATCACCATCATTACTAACTCTGTTGTCGGCAATCTCAAGCACTTCTTCGTACAAAATCTCCCCACCAAGATTATTCACCTGGTGATATATTTCTTGCGACAATTCTGCCCCGCTCACCCCCAGCTGCCCAGGCCAATTTTCAATATTCACCGTATTAATAATCTGCCCGCCATGCATAGTCGACTCAAGCACCAGTACCTTCTTGCCAGCCCTGGCAAGATATATCGCCGCCGTCATCCCCGCGATTCCAGCCCCCACTATTATCACATCATATTTCTTCATTCGGCTATCCTAGCATTTTCTCAAGTTTCTTGGCTGGCATTACACCTACTTCTCGCGCCACCTCTTCACCATCGTCAATCAACATAAAGCACGGTATTGTTTCTACCCCGTATTTATCCGCAAGCGCCTCCTCGTCGTCGATATTAATCTCCACGCCAGTAATATCCGGATGCCCCTTAAGCACCTCCTCATAAACAGGTTTCATCATTTGGCACGGCCCACACCAATCCGCATAAAACTTAACAAGTACTTTTCCTTTTTCTGGTATCATTACATTAGCTCCTTTATCTTATCTGCAAAATCTTTCGGCTCATCCGTCGGGCCAAATCTATACACCACCTTACCATCACGATTTACTACAAACTTCGTAAAATTCCACCGAATAAAGCCCTTTTCTTTAGACACGCCAGGTATCTTTTCTATCGCTTTCATTGCGAGTTTGTTCTTCATGCCCTTAGGCTCCGGATCTTCAGAAATCTCCTCTTTTAGATACGCCCATACCGGCTCCGTCGCGTCGCCATTCACCTCCACTTTCGCCAGCTGGTCAAACTGCGTCTTGTATTTTGCCGTACAAAACTCATGGATTTCGTCATTATCCCCCGGCGCCTGATGCCCAAACTGATTACACGGAAAATCCAACACTTCCAACCCTTGGTCGTGCAATTCTTCGTAAATCTTTTCTATCCCTTCATACTGCGGCGTAAACCCACACCCCGTCGCCGTATTCACAATTAGTAGCACCTTGCCCTTAAGCTCACTCAAGTCAAATTCACTCCCATCACGCTTCTTTACTTTATAATCATATATACTTGCCATAATCACTCCTTTCATCCAATTATATCATAAATACGAAGAATATCCTTCATTTGCCATAAATAGGCTGAAAATCTGGAAAAATAGTGATGGAAAGCCGGTACTGAAATACCGGAAGGATTCCATCAAATTATTTTCTCAGATTTTCACCAAGGCAAATGAAATATATTCTTCGTTTTTATACCTTATTTATGACTGGAATTACAATTGGCGTATGCCCCGTCGCATCAAAGAGAATATGCGTGATATCTTGCTTAATCTCCTCTTTCAGTACCTTCATATCCGGATCAGAAGCAATCGATTTATCGGTCTTTTGTCTGAGGTAATGTCGTATTTTACCGATCAACTCTTCCGAATTGTCAAGATAGATAAATGCTCGCGATACAATATCCGGCGTCTTCATCAAATGCCCAGTCTTCTTATTGAGCGTCAAGATAATTACAAAAATCCCTTCGCGCGAAATATGAATGCGATCTTTTACCACCGCTTCATGTACAGGTTGGTCAGCGTCATCAAATAGTTTGTTTCCTACTTGTATACGCCCAGCCTTACGAATAGTCTTATCGGGCTTTAGCTCCACGATGTCACCATCATCCGACAGCAAAATCCGATCACGCGGAATCCCCACCACATTTTCTGCCATCTCGGCATTATGCTCTAGCATATAGAACTCACCATGGTATGGCATATAATTCGTTGGATGAAGTCGCGTTACAAAATCCACATGGTCCTCATAGTACGCATGCCCCGAGAGATGTAGCGGCCCAATATTCGTAAGATGCGTTTTGCCGTTTTGAATCACCTGCGCGCCCTCACGGAGCAGCCCATCTACGGTATTCACTACGTGCGGCTCGTTGCCCGGAATCGGGTTCGACGAAAACACCACGGTATCGGTAGGTTTTATCTTGATGTACTTGTGTGCCCCAGTCACCATGCGATTAAGCACCGCGTTAAGCTCGCCCTGACTACCAGTACATACTATGCACACCTTATTATCTGGCAGTTTCAAAGTATCTTCCATCTTCACAATGGTATCTTTTGGTACTTTGATGGACTTTGCGCGGAGTGCCACCTCTACGTTATTGATCATCGAAAACCCAGAAAACGCCACTTTGCGCCCTCTCGCAGCCGCTTCTTTAAGTATCAACTCTATACGTGAAATCTGCGACGAGAAGCACGATATTATCACGCGCCCATCTGCATAGTGATCCATCACCCGCCCCAAATTCTCGCCCACATCGTACTCCGAGTGCGGATGCCGCCCCGGCGAATCGATATTTGTAGACTCATTTACGAGAAGATCTACCCCCTCTTTTGCTACAATTTCGTCTATTCGCTCATAATCAGTCTGCGTCCCCATCGGGTTCGCCTCATAGCGCCAGTCGCCAGAGAAATATATCAACCCATTTGGTGTCCGCACGATAATCGCCGCATTTCCCGGTATCGAATGCAAAGTATGAATAAACTCCACGCTAAGATGCTCGCTCACCTGAATCTTTTCATGCTTAAACGGATCCACCGGATGATAATTCATTTCTGGTGCTTCTTCCACCTCCGACATCTGCCGTTTAATCATCCCAATCGTAAAATCCGTACCGTATATTGGCGTAAGATGCGAAAACTTTGGCAACAAATGTTTACACGCCCCAATATGATCTAGGTGCGCATGCGTAAAACAAATCGCCTTCACCTTATCCTTGTTGTCTTCAAGATACTTGATATCTGGAATCAAATAGTTCACCCCAGGATAATCATCCCCCGCAAACAGCACCCCCATGTCGATAATTAACATTTCCGACTTGTATTCTACAATCGTCATGTTTTTGCCAATGCCAAATTCCCCCACGCCGCCTATCGGGATAATTCGCACCGCCTCTGGATCGGTTCGCATTTGCTTCAATTTACCATTGGTCATTTGCTCACCATTATAGCCATTATAGCGCGACTTATTTACCGGCACACCTATGATATGCTGCGTCGCCTGCGCGTTTACATCTTGCGAAAGCATTCTCTGATGATGTACCATATCGCCCTTTTTCGCCGACACCGAAAGATTCACCTTGCGTTTATCCGCTTCTTCTTTCATCTGTTGCTTGGTAAGTGGTGCCTTACTTTTTTTCTTCTTGGTTTTCTTCTTAGTTTTCTCTACCAGCCCAGCATCTTTCCCACCTGGAGCAAAATTTGAATTAAAATTGCGATTTTGCGCTTCCTCAAATTGTTTCTTAATATCCGGTAATCTTTCTGCTCGCGATTTTAAGAGCCGCGCGCGCCTCTCTTCTTCGTTTATGTTCATAAACTCCTCTTTTTATATTTACAAGTATAATCAGTATCTCTATTATAACAAACTACTTGCATTTTTTCAAGACTTTTGCTATAATATAATATATACCGCACAACCGACCATCAAGGCCGGTTTTATTAATATAGTATATTTAATAGTTATTTTAGAGCATTTACTGTCACCCGGCTAATTTTCACAACTATTCCTCATCCGAGACGAGTAAAGTTGCGAGCGCAGGGGCGTAAGCCCCAAGCGAAGATACAACTTGATCGAGGCGAGGATTGAGCGAATCGTTGTAAAAATTATCACGGCGTGACAGTATCGCGAAAAAATAACTATTAAATATAATAAATAATAGAAAGGAAACATGGAAAATCTAGATTTGAAGCAAATGTCCGCCATGGTCGACATCATTGCCGAAGAAAAAGGCTTGCCCAAAGAAACAGTTCTTGGCGTAATCGAGCAAGCCATTGCCGCCGCTTGGCGCAAAGACAACGGTGATCGCGAGATGAACGTCCGCGCCACTCTTAATACCAATACTGGCGAAGCCGATATCTATATCGCTCGCGAGGTCATCGAAGATGGTTTGGCTTATAATCCAGCCACCGAAATCCCTCTTGCCGAAGCCGGCGAAGGTGCCACACTGGGCGATATTGTTGAGGAGACGCACAAAGTCACCGATTTTGGCCGCGTAGCCGCCATGACCGCCAAGCAGGTCGTCATCCAACGCTTGCGCGAAGCCGAAAACGACGCCGTACTCGCCGAATACGAAGACAAGATTGGCACCGTAGTTACCGGCCTCGTTACTCGTGTCGAGCCACGTTTGGTCCGCATCGACATCGGTCGCGGCACCGGCATTATGCCACGCTCCGAACAAATCGAAGGCGAATATTACAACGTAGGCTCACGCATCAAAGTTTACATCAAAAAAATCGAACGTGCCGACCGCGGCGCCCAGCTCGTTTTATCGCGTGGTTGTCCAGAATTCGTCGAATATCTTTTCCGTCAAGAAGTCCCCGAGATTGACAATGGTACCGTCGAAATCAAAGGTATCGCCCGCGAAGCCGGTCGTCGCACTAAAATTGCCGTCACCAGCACCGCCTCTGGTGTCGACCCAGTTGGTACTTTCGTTGGTAGCCGCGGTATCCGTGTCCAAGCCGTCATGAATGAAATCGGCGACCGAGAAAAAATCGACATCGTCACCTGGAGCGACAACGCTTCCGAATATATCCGCGAGGCTTTAAGTCCTGCCGAAATCAACAAAGTTGAAATCGACGGCAAAAAAGCCAAGGTGTACGTTACCGAAGAGCAGCAATCTATCGCCATCGGTAAGCAAGGTCAAAACGTACGTTTGGCTTCCAAGCTCACCGGTTACGAAATCGATATTGAACTCATGAAAGCTTCTTCCAGGAAAAAGCGCAAGAACGTCGAAAACTCCCTCATCGACGCCCTTTCTGAGGTGTCCGACGATTCTAGCGATTCCACTAGCGATTCTAGTAAGTCTAGCGACTCCGGCAAATCTGCTGAGTCTAGCGATTCTAGCGATTCTGCTGAGTCCGACGATTCTAAGGAGGCTGCTTAAAATCTCACACGAGAAAATCCCGCGGTCTCCCGCGGGATTTTTGTTCAGTGCTTTTTCCTCTTTTTTGCATACATCTGCGAGTAATCTTCTCCAGTCATCTCGTATACTAGAGCAACAAGCTCCTTCACAGTTTTTTCACCAATGTTCTTAATCATACGTAGCTTGTGTTTCTTGGTCGCATCAATAACATCCTGCAGATTCTTGCACCCATAGTTTTTCAAGGCATGCTCGGCTCTCACCGAAAGGCCAAGCTCATCCAGGCTTGTATTCGTAACATCCATCACTACAAACATGCGCTCATCATTAAACTCGGTTTTCCTCTGCCTCAGTTTACTTTCAAGCATACTGAGTTCATTTGCCTGCATCACTAGCTCACGCTCTTTCTTCCTAAGTTCGCTATGTCGCTCGCAATATTTGCTACCATAGCGAATCAGTTTATAAGCAAATCCAGATCTCAGCTTGCGTACTCCGGCTTTCACAATCTGCCGTGCTCGCTCTGTCGTAAGATTAGACCCCCTCGCAAGCTCGGCAAACGATTTGTTCTCCTTGTAATACGCATAAGTATATTTTCTGCAACGTTCCGGTAAAAACCTCAACGCATTCTCGATATCCGCTTCGCATTCGGCAGTAATTATGCGATCCACCTTCCCCACTACCGCTTCGTACAGGTTGTAAGGCCATGGATACTCCACGCGCTCATAAGCCTCGCTAACATCTATCTTGGGCTGCCCGGCCATGATATAACTATCTACCGCCGCTCTCCGCAGCTTCATAAAGCATTCACTGTAATTCTCGATAACATGCCTGAAGTCTTCCTCAGATATATTGCCAACAATCACGTCCAGCGGTACCGCAAAGAATTTTGCCAGAGCAACCGCCGAAGGCATCCCCGGCGCCGTAATTCCGTTGCGATACTGATATAGTGAAGCCTCACAGATGCCGGTAGCCTCTGCAAGCTGCGCTATAGTTAGCCCTGTTGTCTCAATCAGTCGTCTTAGTTGCTTAGGATTATAATCATAATCCATGCCCATGTCATTTCCCCCTTAAGCACTAATTCTTAACGTACTAGTCGTGTGCGCCCTCCCTACGCCCCACAAAAATTAAAGGTTACCCTTATAATTCCATTATAGCATATTTTACTCAAAAAGTCAACACTGCCCCTAGAATCAACCCCTAAACGTCACGCAAGAACGGGCATAGTACTATCTCGCCACAGTTATCCAAAAACAAAAAACTTCCGGGAATTCACTTCTCGGAAGTTTTTCGAAATGTAGTTCTTTGCTGGACTTTCTTTCAAGAAAGTCCAAGCCACAATTTGGCACCTTCCTAGTTTCCCGCAAAGCAGTATAATCGGCGCTACTGG
>CAZHTQ010000008.1:0-25067 GCA_964535375.1 uncultured Candidatus Saccharibacteria bacterium
TTCGAGCTCTTTGGTGCCTGCCGGGAGGAGGTCCACCCGTAGGGTCTCTTTCTCGGAGGCGACATATTGCTTTCCGCCTACGAGTATCACTGCTTTCTTCATATTATTCCTTAATTATTAACTCACCCCATTATATCACACATTTCGCCTCTTGACAACCCTACCACGCTTTGATAGTACTTCTCACGGTTTATTTTTTAAACTATTTCTTTACTGCCCCTTTTTCAAAAGAAAAGTCATTTAGAGCCAAACGTGATATAATATATTTATGAATATTTTGATCGTGGGCAATGTCTTAAAAGATGTTTATCTAAATCTCGATTCGCGTACCGAGTCTTTTGAAACCGACCGCCAAGGTATCAAGTGGCTAGATTTTGCCTTCAATGGCTCACGTCACCACTTTTTTAGCCGCATGAGCAGTTTTGGTGGCGCCGCCGTTACCGCGGAAGTTTTAAGGAAGCTCGGCCTCAACCCCACCATATCTGCCACCGACCTTACTATTTCAGCAGATACTATCACCAAGCCTACCCCTGCCGATTCTTACCGTTATATCTTAACTTCCGATGACAACATCAGTTATCTCACCGAATCCACCTATCGCTCCGCCAAGTTCGAAGCCCCCAACACCCCTGTCGATTACCTCTTTATTGACCGCTCCGCTCATCTCGACACCAAGACCATCACAAGCATCAAAGATTACCTCACTACCCACATGGATACCGCTCTTATCGTTTATATTCGCGACATTGCAGACCTCGCCATGCGCGAGCTCATCCCTAGCGCCAATCTCATTTTTCTCGAAACCACCCCCAATCAATCGGAAGAAACTTACGCGCTCATTTCATCTCTCACCACCCTCGATAAAGTCGTTTTTATCATGAGTGACGCTTTTACCTACAAAAATATCACTGAGCCAGTCACCGTCGCCCGTATCGACAAACTCACCCACCTTTCCGCCTATTCTATCGCCGCTGCCACTATCCTTGGCGGTTTTATCCTCGGCAAAACCGTTGAAGAAAGTCTCCGACTTGCCCGCGCCAATCTAGAAAATTCTACTCTAAACCATACTCTAGATCTCAAAGAAATGGAAATCATCGCCTCTGGCACGCCAGAATCGCTCGAACTCATTGCCGCTACTCTTATGACGCCAGCAAAAGGCATTCTCGCCGCCGACGAATCCGGCGGCTCCATCCATAAGAAATTCGAAGCCCTTGGCATTCCCGACGATTTCGTTCATCGCCACGATTACCGCAACATCTTTTTTAGCACCCCAGGTATCGAAGATTATCTCTCTGGCATCATCCTCTTCGATGAAACTGCTCACGACTACGCCGACAACGGCGAGTCCATCCCCGATTATCTCATTGCGCGCCGCATCATCCCCGGTATCAAAGTCGATCAAGGCCTAGCCGAAAAAAACGGCGAATCTTACACCCTTGGCATCGATAATTTAGCCAACCGTCTACGCGAATACTACGAAATGGGTCTCCGCTTTGCCAAATGGCGCGCCGCTTTCAAAATTACCTTAAATAACGCCGGTCGCATGCTCACCCCATCACGAGATGCCATTACTGAAAACTGCCGTCGGCTCGCCGAATACGCTTCTCTCTGTCAATCCGCTGGCCTAGTACCCATTGTCGAACCCGAGATTATCTACGATGGCAATCACTCCATCACCAAATGCGCCGAAGCTACCGGCAAGATCCTCGACAATCTAATTGACGACCTTAATGATTTTGGTGTCAATCTCCGCGCTACCATCATCAAGACTAATATGATATTAGCCGGCAAATCTTACCCCGCAGCCTCCACCCCCGACGAAGTTGCTCGTGCTACTGCCGAAGTGCTTCTTCGTCACATCCCAGCCAACATTGGCGGTGTCGTTTTCCTTTCCGGCGGCCAAACCCCCGAGCAAGCCACCGCTAATCTCGCCGCAATTCTCCGCCAAGCCAAGTATCCATTCCCTATCACTTTTTCTTTCGCCCGCGCCATCCAAGCCCCCGTCCTCGAAACCTGGCACGGCGACGCCGATAACATCCCCGCCGCTAAAGACATATTACTCGATATGTTAAAGCGCAACTGCTCAGTTCTATAAAACACAAAATTTCCGGAAGCCACACTCCCGGAAATTCTTACTATGTACTTTGTTATATTTAATCGCCTTCTGGCTTAGTGCCATTATCAGCCGGTACGTCTGCCGCTTCTTTAGCTGGCTCAGCATCCTCAGCTTCACGCTTCTCAGCTTCTGCTGCTGGATCATACAATGATGCCACTACCTGTTCCTTATCGAGCTCCTTGTCAGCAATTTCTACGCCTTTTGGTAGCTTGATATCGGCAATAGTGATCTTATCATCTACACTTTTTAGAGCCGTTGCATCCACGGTAAGCTCTTTTGGCAAATCCGCCGGTTTTGCCTTCACCTCAATTTCTTCCATCGCTTGAGTCATCGCAAAGTGGTAAATCTTCGATGCTTCAGATTCCTCAAAGTTCACAATCACAATCGGCGTAGTTGCTTCTACCACCTCGTTTGCCGAAATCGCTTGGAACTCTACATTCATAATCTTACGCGACACTGGGTCGATTTGTACATCCTTTACAATTGCAAGCTGCTTCTTACCAGCCACGTCTAGATCAATTGGTGAGTGATAGCCAGCTTTTTCTAGCACCTTCTCAGTAGCTACGTACTCACTTGCCGCAAGCAGCGGCTCAGCTTCACCATAAACTACCGATGGGATTAGCCCACTCTCTCTTAAACCTTTTAGTTTCTTACCAGTCAGCTCACGCTTTTCAAGCGTCAAATTATATTCAGCCATTTTTATCCTTTTTCTACTTAATTATAACTATTTTACCACTTCTTCCCCCAAAAGTAAAGATTAAACCTTTTTTACTTTCACCATCGCCGCGCGCAGCACCTCGCCATCATAATAATACCCTGGCCTTAGCACCTCGGCAATTACCTCTTTTTCACCATCTCCCTCCGCCATTACCGCTTCGTGCAAATCCGGATTAAACCCTCCGTCCGTTGCAATCTTACTAAGCCCTAGTTCTTTCAAAGTTTTCTCCAGAGATTTTTCGAGTGGCTTCAAGTCTTCGTATGTCTTAAAGGCCCGGTCCATGTCGTCAAGTAGCCCCAACATCTTATATACGGTAGCTAGTCGCGCGGCTTTTTTCTCGTTTTCTTTTTGTAGCTCCACCTGCTTGCGGTAGTTTTCAAAATCCGCCCGCGTACGCTGCAAATCATTTGTTAGCTCTACAATTTTTGCATTTAACTCTTCTACTTCTGCTGATTTCTGTTCGTCTTTTTTCATTTTACTCCTTTCGTTTACCATCTATACAGCATTTCTTGTAGCATCCGCCCTGCGTGTTGCACCAAAGTCGTCACTCGCGAATAATTTTGCCTTGTCGGGCCTAGCACTCCTATATAGCTGCGGTCCGAGTATGGCGACCGAAACTTCGACACAATAAGCGATACCTCAGAGTTACGCCCTATCGGGTTTTCGTGCCCAATAAATATATTAAGTGGCTCACCCGGCGCCGCCTCGCGCAGCCATGGTTCCAATTCGTCTAGCAGCTTCGCTACCGACTGCACCCGCCGTACATCCATAAACTCCGGTTGCGTAAAAAGTCGCGAAATCCCCGAAAGATACAACTGTCCATCTATCGTCGCAAGCCCCAAGTTGCCAGTCAATTCCACCAGCGTATCCACCGCTTCTCTTATCGCCGCATCCGCCCGCGATTGCGAAGCCGCGCGTTTGTCTAACACGTGCTTACCGCGCTCTAGCCCATTATTATCCGCTTGCGGCCGCCTTGCCGGCATCATGTTTTGCCCCATAGTCAAGTTATTTACGTAATAGCGATACCCAGCGTCCGTAGGTACTCGCCCAGCTGATGTATGCGGCTGTGCAATTAATCCCAGCGCTTCTAGCCGTGCCATCTCCGCCCGAATCGTAGCCGGCGACACTTCAAAAAGTCTCGCCATCGTCACGCTCCCCACCGGCGACGCCGTCTCGGCATATTCTTCAATTATTTGCGTCAAAATTGCTTTTTGTCTCGGGCTTATATCCATAACTAAATTATATGATTTTAGCACTCAAATGTCAAGACTGCCAGCATAATATGCTATAATGGTATTATGGATACTCAGATTTCTATCATCAAACAATGGCTCGGTACTGGGTCTATCAATATTTTTGGTTTACCTATGTCCGGCAAAGACACCCAGGGCGAGCGCCTCGCCACCATGCTCGGTGCCAAACTCCTTTCTTCTGGCATCATCATCCGCGCCAAAGAAGCCGAAACTCACCAAAACCTCACCAACTCCGGCAACCTTATTCCTACCGACGTTTTTTATGAATGGATTTTACCATATTTCTCCCGTGCCGACCTCGCAACTTCCCCGCTTATTCTCTCCTCCGTTGGTCGTTGGTCCGGCGAAGAAAACGCTATTATAGACACCGCCAAAGCTTCTGGCCACGAATTAAAAGCCGTCATCCTTCTCAACATTTCCGAAGCCGACGTTGAAGGTCGCTGGCAAGCCGCCAAAACCCTAAACGACCGCGGCGACCGCAAGGACGATAAAGACCTCGCCACTTTCCGTAACCGTCTACAAGAGTTCCGTACTAAAACCCTCCCCGTCTTGCAGCACTACAAAGAACTCGGTCTTCTTGTCGAAATCAACGGCGACCAACCCCGCGACGCCGTCACCGCCGAAATCGTCGCCAAACTTTTCGCCATAGCTTCAAAATCTCCTGCCGAAACTCATATATAATATATACTATTGCTACCACCGCCACCGCAATTACTGCATATAGCGCCACAAACGAATTTTCCGCTTCATAAACTTCCGTTACTAGGCTATAATCTGCCCCATCATTTTCCTTAATTTTGCGACACCGCCCTGTTTCGGGATTTTTCTCATAGCCTTCTTTACACTCGGCCACTGCCGCCTCTTCTTCAATCTTCTTGCACCTGCCCGAAAGTGGGTTTAAGTACTGCCCCTCCGCACACAATTTATCCGCCACGGTCGTCACTTTTACACAGTTACCCGTTGCTTCATTAATCACTTTTCCCACTTCACAAGTTTTATATTCCTGATGCACATTTGGCGCGCCCGGCGTCACTGCATATGTCGTCCGCCATATTTTCTCACCCTCCGCATCATACCCTATCATTGCCCATGCCGCGCCTTTTTTCTGTCCATTGGGATACTCTACCATGTCCACCACCTCGCCATTCACATCTACTATCTCTACCGCATTCACGTTCACCGGGTTTTTCGTCAAACTAAAATCCTCCGCCCACCGCACCGCATATTCATCCGCCTTCACAATTCCATCAAGCGGGTACACTTTATTTTTATATCTAAGTCCGCATCCAGCCATCATTATTTGTTCATGCGTATTATTATAAAGCTACACAAATTGCTCTGCTTGTGTTTCCGTATAATAACTCATGATTTCCGTTATCTTAAGCCCCTCACATTGCGAAACCACCCCATCACCGCCCATCCCACCATCATCCGTGTTCGCTCCACCTATTGCCACATAACTTTCCGGTATATACTGCGGATTATAATCTGGCACATGCTCAAATACCCCTGTTATTTTGTTTCTCACGAGTGTTGTCGGGCTGCTAGAATTAAACGCTTTCTCGCATCCATCCCCACCCCAGCACACACGGTCTATCACTGCGTCACCGCGTGCTAATTCCACCGCTCCATCCGCATATGCAATTCCATTCGTAAAATACTGCGCCGTCTTATACTCCATGGCCGCCAGCTCGTGATCCGGCGAGCTGGCCAAGCGAAGGATAATTGACTCGCCGGAAAGATAGCTATTCTCCGGGAATTCAACCATCACGATTTGCCTTCCGCTCGAATTAACGTATCTTATTTGTATTCCAGCGAGCAAAATCATATCGTCGGGTTTTTCGTCATGATTTTTTTCAAAATCACGGTAAGCAATTTCCACCATCTCCCCGACATTGCTTACTCCTTCTTCGTTTTTATAACCAGGATTTACTGCTTTAATGTATATTTCCGGCAAGACCTCCGCCGGACCTTCGTTTTTCGTCACTAGCATGTCTGCTGCAGTCGCATCTCCCACCGCATCCGCACCATCTGCTCGCACTGCACCACTCACCGCACCACAAACCATTACTATGCCCACCACCCATGTCATAATTCTCCATTTTTTCATGTCACTATTCTTAGCACAGTTGCAGAAATAAATCAACCCCCCACCTGCAAAATCTATGATATAATTAAACCATGAGTATTATACCCCCTGTTATTTTAATCGTAGTGGTTCTGCTTATTCTCATGTCATTTCAACTTGCACCAGGCACTTTTTCGATTTTTTATCATTTCATGCTCGGCAAGTTCTCCCGCAAAAAGTCCGACGATCTAAGTCTTAGCTTTATTTTTGGCACCGAATTATTTATGGTCACCATGTGGCTACTCACTTATTTTGTGCTCTTCACTATTTTTACTAACCTCACCGACTACCAAATCTTACTTTGGATTTTCGCCGGCATTTCCATCGCCGAGGCCGTCTCAATTTTTCTATTTTATTATAAATCCCCCGCATCACGTAAGTCTACTGCGCTCTTTCTGCCGCGGCGTTTTGCCTCCACCCTCATGCATCGCATTGCCTC
Organism: uncultured Candidatus Saccharibacteria bacterium; assembly: GCA_964535375.1. Lineage (GTDB taxonomy): Bacteria > Patescibacteriota > Saccharimonadia > Saccharimonadales > Saccharimonadaceae > Nanosyncoccus. The sequence continues at coordinate 6,655 of CAZHTQ010000008.1, forward strand.
CGTCAAGTCCCGCAAAGACGCTTTCCTCCTCGGCTTCTTCATTGGCGTACCAGAGCTTGTTTTTACTCTCCCACTTTTCATAATTATGAATACCATACTTTTAAATACCACGCTAGTGCCGGTCACCATCACCATTGCCCTCGCTGTTCTTGCTACCATCTTGCCGCTTTTCATTATTCGCGCCTTCTACCGTGCCGATTATACCCTCGCCGACATCCAGCGCCTTCGTGTTCGCACCAAACCAGTCGTGCGCATTTGTTTACCAATCTGCTACATCATTATCGCTATTATATTAATCACAGGATTTTAACATGGACGATTGCTTTACTTCACTCGAAAAACTTCTAAAACTCCACGCTCGCGGCATGCACATTCCCGCCGGCTCCGCCGATGCATTTATTGCCGAAACCATCAAATCCGTTCGCTCAAAATTAAAAGGCAAATCCATCATTACCGACCGAGATCTAAAACGCCTTACCATCAAAGAGCTCAAAAATTATCACAAAGATTTTGCTTATGTTTATGAAATCTGTGATATAATAATATAAAGGTATTAAAAGGATGGGTAAAAAATATAATTACGACTACATAGTCATTGGTAGCGGTCCAGCTGGTGGTAACGCTGCCCTGGCACTTGCCAAAAACAAAAAACTTAAAATCGCACTTGTCGAAGCCAAGGCTTACGGCGGCAGTAATCTCAACACGCGCGACATTCCATATTCGGTTAGTTTGGGCTTTTCGCACGCCTATGCCAAATTATCAGCATATCCCGAGATTAACAGTCGTGAACTTCGTTACAATTTCCCAACTGTCGTTTCACACCAAGAATACATCGTATCTCTCCTTGGTGGCGGCAGCAAGGCCATTTACGAAGAAGCCGGCATCACCTGTATCGACGGCTACGCCCACTTTTTGAATTCTCACACCATCGCGGTAAACGACCAGCAAATCACCGCGGCCAACTTCATTATCGCCACTGGCGCCAGTCTAAAAACCAGCGAAATCGCCGGCCTAGACAAAGTCAACTACTTAACTCCCGATACTGCCATTAAAGTTCGTCGTCTACCTAAGTTCGTCTTTATCATTGGCGGCGGCCCCACCGGTTGCGAAATCGCCGAGTACTTCGCAGAACTTGGCGCCCGCACCCTTATCATGGAGCAAGAATCTCGCATCCTCCCTCGCGAAGACAAAGAAGTCGGCGCTCTCCTTACCGATTATTTCACCAATAAACTCGGCATCATGGTTATCCCAAGTTCCAAGGTTGTTGCCGTCACCGAGTCTGGTAATGTCAAAACCGTCATCTTTAACGTAGGTGGCCAAGAAAAAATGGTCAATGTCGATTGTATCGTCCTTGCCACCGGCTCCGAGCCAGCTTCCGACCTCGGTCTCGAAAACGCCGGCGTCAAATTTAATAGCAAAGGCATCGTGGTAGACAAATTCTTCCATACCTCCGCCAAAAACATTTATGCTATCGGTGATTGCATCGGTGGCGATTCTTCCACGGAGCGCTCCGAATACGAGGCCTCAGTACTTGCGGTCAATCTCTTAAATCGCGCCAAAAACCCGATCAACTACAGCGGCTTCATTCGCGTAGTCAATACCTACCCCGAAGTAGCCACCGTCGGTCTCAACGAACAAGATCTCGAAAAACGCGGTCGCAAATTCAAAAAAGCCGTCGTGCCACTTAAAGATATCCCTGCCAGCAAGACCGAACGCTTAGCTCATGGTTTTGTCAAAATTATCGTCGATGGTACCGGCAAAGTTGTAGGTGCTACCATCGTAGCGCCCCATGCCGCACTCATGGCCGAAGAGTTTTCTATTGCTATTCGCCATCATTTAACCGCCCTCGAAATCGCTTCCACTCCACACATCACCAATAGCTGGAACTATGCTGTGAAGCTTGCTGCAAAGAAGCTCCTCGACAAAAGCAAAAAGAAATAAAAAAGTTCAGGACAATGTTCAGCTTAGGTTAGGGGGGTAACCTAAGCTGAACGCTACCCTGAACTTTTTCAATATGGTGGCGGGGGTTCGATTTGAACGAACGACCTTTTGGTTATGAGCCAAACGAGCTACCAGGCTGCTCTACCCCGCGATGTGTTAACGTACATATTACATTATACACCAGCCACAAAAACTTGTCAAGCTTTTTCTTAATTTCAACAATTCCTGCCGTTAAGTGAACCGTAGTAATAATCATAATAATTATTTTCACATGTCACCGTCATCGCTTTCCTGAGTGTCTCACCATCGCCCAAGAGTTCCAACGCATAATAAGTATACGGAAAAGAAGTATCGGTAGTTTCAAGCCGCGTCTCTACTCGACGAAAAAGATCGTTTGCTCGCCCCGTAGAATCTATCGTCACTTGGGTGCCACTTATTGTCGCCGTATCACCACCGTTACCGTTACTAGCCTCATTGTTCCCGCAGCTCACGTTATTTTTACATATATATTCTATTCCAAAATCCGTATCTGGCTCACCATACGGCAAAGTCACCAATATCATAAATGTATCATTATTGCGACCCCCGCCTATCGGGTCAGGTAGTTCTATCGTCACTGAGCACACAAAATCCGTATCACCGTCATCATCGCAATATACTACAAAAGGCTTCTTCGCTATAGCCTGATCGTTCGTTGCCGCTACCACCCCCGCATTTATCTCATTGCGGTTGCCATTATAAGTATTCATAAAGCCTGACCCACTGATATTCGCGTCATTGGTCGGCACCAAATACAAAGTCGCCCTATCCGTCTGGCTGCCTTTAGATATACTATTTAACCCATATCCTTCCTTGCCATCATACGACCCTAGCACAAAATCCCCACTCGTCTGCACTATCTGTAGTGCCATCGTAGGCGGCGTGGAAGGCTGTGTTTCACCTACCGGCATAAACGTAACCCGGTCATTTCCACTCCATTTATTACCGGCATCAAAATTCGTAAATTTCAACGTTTCTGTCTTCCGCCTCGTATACCAACTAAATTTTATCGCACCAATATTGTCCGCAGATACACCATCCTCAAACGAAGCCTTCACGATTCTTACATTATTATCGGTTGTCAAGTTCGCCCGGTAATCTGACAACTTTGTATCTATCTTCACGCAAGTATACGCTTGATTCATTTGCGATCCATCACTAGTTGTTGTTTCCGTAATCATCACCTCGCCATTTTGTATATTCCTACCCAACATTTTCGCCACCATATCACAAGATGGATTCTGCATTGCGTCAATAATCTCGCCGCACCTAGTGCCACCGCTCCCCTGCATACATCTGAGATAATTCGAATACGCCAATTTAGCATCTTCCACCCCCGCCAGTGCCGAGTCATACGCCGACTGCGACAAATCATCATTACTCGACCTCGTCACCTCGGACAGTATCACTGTCGCAAAACTCGCTGCAATAATCACGAGCAGCAACGTTGAAAACGCCACTACATAAAATGATGTTGCGCCTTTTAAGAATTTCTTCATATATTTATTATACCACTTTTATGTTTCACCGCCCACCTGCACCGCAAAACTAAATTTATTTATTGCACAATAGTCAAAATTCTCATTATTTTTATAATCATTTGGCGGTGCACAAGATTTACCATGAGCATTAATATTAATACCACCGCCCACGGTTCCCAATATAAACGACACCGCATAAAAAGTATTTTTTTGTGTCGAACTAATTTCTGGCCGCGGTACGTATAAATTATACAGTGTGAGATCATAAGTTTTGTCAGTAATTATTACGTCTACCGGCTCCTCCACCACTGCACCATAATCCGTCATATTAAACTTCCCATTAAAATCACTCGGCAAATTCCCACCTTGCGCCACATATGCCGTATCAAACGATGATCTACTATTGTTTGTATTGCGTGTCACCCCAGCACATACCCCACGATAAGTGTCTTGTATTTTAAGCAACCGAAATGGCCTGTCGTCACTACTAATTGTCACATTGCCATTCACGTTATTTATCGGCGCCGACCCACTTTCATTTAGCGCACTCCTATAATACAATCTCAAATTCGACCCGTACCTATATACCAGCTTCGCCCACCCACCATTTTTTTCGCTAAACTCCGCCTCCGGTGTTTCAAAATACCCCGAATTCCATATATATGAATACGTACCAGTACAAAATGCGCCATATATTGGTATACTGCCCAAATTATCATAAGTACCATCGCTACGTTTTAATCTCACGTCTGATCTTTTTTCCCAATACACAAAATTATACCCATTATCGTTCCAGCATTTTTGTAGCGCACTGTTATTAGTCACATTGCCATTACCGTCATAAGTTCCGGCATTCGTCGCGTAATACTTCGTACAATCATTTGTCACTGCTAGCGCCGACGAATTCTGCACCGACGTCCTAAGATCATCCACTACGTCCATACCGGTAGTATTGATTTGATTAAGCGTTAGCCCCCGCTTATACGACCCTATTGTATCACTTATAATTAGCGCAATCGCTACCGACAGTATCCCCACAAAAACCATCGAGATACTAAGCTCCACCAAAGTAAACCCAGCACGATACGCTTTATAGCTCATATATTTATTATAGCATAAGCGACAAGATAATGTAATTATATCCCTTCCACCTGTTGCCAATTACTTACCCTACACCGATTAATCACACTTGTACTAGAATCCATCGACATCGCATCGAGGTCTATCACCTCCACCCCGGATGCATTTCTCGCGTTTTTCACTAGCCTAATATCCCATCGCGACGCCCCTGCCACATTCACCCCTTCCGGGTTCACGCAAAAATCCACTGCCTGAGTTTTAAACGCTCTAGCATCCGTACTACTATATCCAAGCACCGCCGTCAGTGCGTTTTCTGCATTTTGGATATTCACCCTCGTTAATGTGTTATTCGCTGTTTTTATGAGCCTATTTACATCTATCACCGCCGAGCTCACTAGTGTATTTATCGTTCCCGACCGCGGATGTCGCACCACTAATATCGTACCAGTATACAAATTATTATTTCCGGCGCGTTTTTGCTCGGTAGTTTTCATATCAGTCGTTTCTATCGTAGCACCCCATTTCGGCTCGTACGCTTCTACCAGCCCCGCTGGTTTTACCGCGATCGTGTCACCTAGCGAGTTTTTCTCTGTCGTCACCACACTCGCCTTCACGCCTACAAGCGACCCTATCGCGTCACCGCTCATCGCCCCGTCAGCACTACCCACCACATCATACACGTATATCCACTGCTCATCTTTCGGCGTATCGTTTCCCGCAAGGTCTACTGTCTGTCCAAAACTTATCATCTTGCCATATATCGCCATTTCGCTATTACCACTTCCAGCGCTCTGCGGGTTTGCCACCTGCGAATATATACTTCTCATAAACTCCGCAAAACTCTGCGACGCGTCAAAAAACCTTTGCTGCGCCACCGACCTCCCCGTACCTATCACGATTCCCATAAAAAGCAATCCCGTCAGCGCCAAAAACAGCGAAACCTCAATTAATGTAAACCCGCGTTTCTTCATAACTCTATTATATCATAAGCATCATTTACGGAAATAGATACATCATCCATTTTTCAAAATTAGAACTTTCCTTTGCTTCCGATACGTCAGTCGCCTCATTCTGCACTGTATGTTTATTTTTTGCCGCCTCCGAATTTTCTGGCATATATACCATGTGTTCCCCTGGCATTTGTTTGTTAGCATATTTTCTTGCTGAGAGTTCCTGATACTCATCTGTTTTCAAATATTCATTCTCTAGCTCTGCCGCTTCGGCCTCCACGCGTTTAAGCTCCAACTCTTTGCTTTCCGCATTAAGCCGCTCTGTCAATTCCCAGTTACGGTTCATTGCTTCTATCGACTGGTACGTCCATACAAGACACATCACCACCGCTGCCACCAGCACCACATTTTCTGGCACCAAAAAATCGTGCTTCAACCGATATTTCAGCTGCCTACATTTCCCCCGCACCTTACCCCACAACTTTCTCATGCTTTAATTATATCACAAAACAAAATGGTCGGGGTACTTGGATTCGAACCAAGGACACTGCGTGTATAAGACGCATGCTCTAACCAGCTGAGCTATACCCCGATACAACTATTATACCACAACAGATGGCAATTCGCAGAAAAAATCCGCCAGATTGGTGTTTTCTCCATCATCAAACATACTCAATTCGCAGAAAAATCGCGTAGATTGCCATTTTCTCGAATCGAAACGCTACTTAGGTAGAGTGAGATTCGAAAAATGGTAAGATACGCGATTTTAATGCGAATTAACGCGAATTACCTATTGTTTCTTCTTTAATGTGAGGAACCCATTGCGTGGATTCTCACACACAATGCGATCTTCTGGAAGATCACATGGCGTACCTTTGCCGCCTTCCGCATTCTTCGTGAAGAAATAGATAGTTTGTGGTTTGCCACCGCGAAGGGTTACTTCTGATTTATGAAGGTAATACTTGATTCCCTTGCCGTTGGTATGTTCGTAAGCCATTTGAGCTTCCTCCTTAAAAGTTAATATAATTCTATCTTATGACCCCTTGAGCAAAATGTCAAGAGATTTTTGCTATTTTTTTCAATATTTTTCAACTTTTAGATAAATAACAGGGAAAGCCTAAGCACTATCCACACTATAATTCGAATAAAAATTACAACAATCACTATCAAAGTTATCAGCAGCATCACTCCCGTAAGACTCGGCGCCCACACTGGCGACGCGTAATTTCGCCGGTACAGTTCCGTAGACGGCAACTTTGCCACCATCGTGTCCTGTATCTCACTCGCCGCCGGATACTTCGCTATTTCGCTTGTCATACAATTCATGTACCCTGGCGATGCCCAGTTCCAGCCGTTCTCCTGAGCCAAAGCGTCACACACCGCCGCCGCTTGTCCATACACGTTACCATGCGGATTACTATCTGACGTTAGCTGTGCTCTTGCCTCTTCTAATGCTTTGTTTGCATCCCTTATATACAAATGTTCCAAATAAAACGGCCCCGTACCAAAAGTCACCTTTTGCACACCGTTTTCTTCTATAATATTTATCACGATATCGTGAAATACAAATTCCTTCAAATTTGTAAGGGCTTGCGCAAGTTTAGCGTCATCTTCTTCTGCGTCCGCCGACATCACTATGTCGCGAAACTCCGTCATTTTAATGTGATTATACCTTAAAAGTGTCGCGTCCACAAACAACAGTGGCGCTAGCACCACCAGCAGCATCCAAGTTTTTATCTTGATTTTCCACTTGCGTTTGCGGAATATTTCTTTAATCTTGCCACCCAACTTTGCCATATATTATATATTGTACTCTGTTCTCACACTTTTGTACAGAAATTTTCGCAAAAATTGTTATAATATAATTATGTATATCTCAGAACTCATCGAAGATTTTCTTGAACACCTAGAAATTGAAGCTGGTCGCAGCAAAAAAACCATCGAAAACTACCGTCTATATTTAGAACGTTTTTACGAAATCGTGAGCGAAATTTTGAACAAAGACGATTTTACCGCCAGCGAAATCACTCGCGAGGTATTACGCAAATACCGTCTAAAACTCAACCGCTATGGCAGCGAAAACGGCGACGACGATCTCAAAGTTATTACTCAGGCCTATTACCTTATCGCCTTACGTGGTTTTCTTAAATACCTAGCCCGCCGCGAAATCAAATCTCTCGACCCCTCGCTCGTTGATTTACCCAAAGTCGTGCGTTCCCAAGTCACCTTCCTCCATTATGACGAAGTCGAAGACATGCTAGAAGAAATCGACCTCTCTACCGAATCTGGCCTTCGTGACCGTGCTATTATCGAGCTACTCTACTCTGGCGGCCTCCGCGTATCCGAACTTGTCGGTTTAAATCGCGATTCTATCAATTTAGAACGCCGCGAATTTATGGTGCGCGGCAAAGGCAGCAAAGACCGCCCTATCTTCATTAGCCGCTCCGCCGCCGACCGCGTCCAAGATTATCTTGATGCCCGCACCGACTCACTCCCAGCCCTTTTCTTAAACAACAGCAAAAATCTCCAAGCCGTCGACCAATCCGGTAATTACCGTCGCATCACCGCACGTTCCGTCGAACGCATTGTCGAAAAATACGCCCGTCTCGCCGGCATCACCAAACACGTTTCGCCCCACACCCTGCGCCACTCTTTTGCTACCGACCTTCTCATGAACGGTGCCGACATCCGCTCCGTCCAGTCCATGTTAGGTCACGCCGATATTAGCACCACCCAAATCTACACACATGTCACCGACGCGCATCTCAAAGAAATCCACGAAAAATTCCACTCCGAAACCAAATAGTTAATACGTCACCATCTCTGGATCCTGCAAGCGTATAACTGTAGATATCGTGCTCGGCCGTTCTGCCCCCGGTGCAAACCAACACGTCCGTATATAAAAATCATAAAACGCCGGCACCATTTTTGCTACACCGTTATTTATAATTGTGGTCGTATTTACGTCCGGCACTGCTACTACATATATCCCCTCCACGCGGTTAAGCGCCTCGTAGCTAGTCTCATCAAGCAAAGCGTCATCGTTTGCGCCACTATATATCAATCTCGGATACGTTGCCGCAGTTGTAAACTTACTGCTTACATACTCTGGCTCCAGAGTCCTAGTATTTATAATAAACGCGCTTTGCGCATAAATACCACTCCTATTATTTATGTTACTATCATACAGCTCCGCACACGTGCTCGGATAAAAATTCGTCACTGCATTAAGTAGCCCACTATTATTGGCACTTATCGCTCGCTCTGTAATCCTTCCCCACAGTGCCTTATACTTGTTATTATTTGCCGCATTCGCTTTACCCCCAGCAATATACGAGTTATGGATAAACCTCAGCGCCTCTGCCTGCGCATCAATCTCTTCGCGCACCAAAGTCACTTCCAGTGACGACTGTGCCGCCGAAGTGCTCGTATTTACTACCCCCACCACACCTATCGCCACCAACGAAAAAATCGCAATCGCTATCGCTACTTCAATAAGAGTATCACCGCGTTTCCACAACTTCATATTTTTATTATACCATAAGAAGATTGAAAAAATACGGCTTTTAGATTATACTTATATTATGAATAAGAAAAATGGTTTTACGATGATTGAGGTTATTCTCGTCCTCGCAATCGCTGGCGTTATTATTACCGCCGCTTTCATTGCTTTGCCTAATCTTTGGGCTAGCGAACGCGACTCTGCCCGCCGCGAAAACGTCATGAAATTTGTCACCCAGCTCAAAAACTTCCAAACCAACAACAACCGCGGTGCCTTGCCCGGTAGTACTGGTTACGATAAAGCCAAAATCGAAAGCAACGCTTCCATCGAAGTTGATGGCCACAACGCCATTAGTTCCCGCGGCGACACAACCGACCCTACTTCATGGTTTGGCTTTTACCGCGATTTCTTCGACGATAGCTTTACCGACCCAGATGGTGAATATATGAATCTCATTGTTGCAAAATGCGGCGTCAAAAACAAAATCGGAGATACATGCGATAACTCAGCATTTAGTAATCTAAACGGCGATTCTGGCGTAGATTACAATCTCTACGTTCATATTGGTGCCACTTGCCGCGGCGATTCCCCAATTGTTTCATCCAACAATCGCAACGTCGCCGTCGTATATAAATTAGAACGTGCCGGTCAATATTGCTACAACTCATAACAGCCTCGCATGCCTTACATGCATACACTATTGCACCTACATCGCGCATGCATAACACATGCATAACACATGCATAACACATGCATAGCATATGCATAGCACCCGCACCACATTTGCACTACACCTACACCACATGCGTACAACGCATACAAATTTAATCACCTCGCATTGCGAGGTGATTAAATAACTAGATTAGATTATTTTAATTGCCCTGGCAGAAAGTACCACCACCTTCAAGTTTGTACGCCACCGTTACTCTACGATCGCCAGTATCAGATATGATATTTTCGCCGTCGCACGTTGAGTTATAGGTAATCAATATCGTATAATCCTGACCCACAAAATCCGCTGTGGAACGCTGCGTATCACAAGCAATGCCATTCTGACTAACACTTCCAGTGCTAATACATTTCACCACATTAAGCTTGTATTGATCACCATTAGGATCCTCAAAGATATCATTACCAGCCAAAAGATAATTATTGTAAAAACCAGCCCAATCCTTTGTTGCAACAGTAGCGCCATTCATAGCCTTGCCATCATCGTTGAACGTTTCCACCTTTTCTGCAGTCATTGCCGGCAACTTGTTTCGGTTATTCGCCTGGTATTGCGTAATCTGTGTCACTAGTCCAGCCAACTGATCCCTACGTTGTGTATCACGCTGCGACCGTTGCAATGCTGGCAATGCCAAGAATACCATCATCATAATAAGGCCACCCACTGCCAACACGAGCACCACTTCAATGATGGTGAAGCCTTCCTTTGTCATTAGTTTATTTTTTGCCATTAATAATCCTTTCTAGATTTTATACTTATTTTAATCATACCGCAAAACAATTATTTTTTCAATACATTTATGCTTAATTACTCAACATTTCTATTCATTTTACCATACATTTTCCGCCCAGCACCCCACACCAGCACCATATATTATATATACTACACCGAAATCGAATTCACTAGCGAGTAAATCGGCAGCAGCGTACCACCAATCACAATACCAATCACCCCTGCCATCGACACCATTAGTATCGGTTCAATCATTGTCGAAATATTTGCAATCTGGTTTGCTAGCTCATCTTCATATACCTGCGCCGCCTTGCCCAGCATCTCATCAATTTTACCAGACTCTTCACCAATACTCACCATCTGTGGCACCAACGGCAGCATATAGTTTAGCCCCTCTAGTGACTCGCCCAGTGGCTTCCCGCTTTTAATCAGGTCTAGAGATTTAGAATACTCTTTTTCTACCACTGCATTACTCACCGAATTAATCGATATCGTAATCGAATCCACCACCGGCACGCCAGATGCCAACATCATCTCTGCCGTCCTCGCAAATCGCGATACATATAACTTCACAAACATCTTGCCAAAAAGCGGCGCGTGCAATTTGAAAGAATCCATCACCATTCGCCCTGCCTTGGTGTTTTTTACTGCCCATATCGCACCGAATATTCCGCCGCCCACTACCGCTATCACCAGCCACCAAAACTGCCCAAAGAACGTACTCATCGCCACCAAGAATTTAGTTAAGCCCGGCAGTTCCTCGCCCATGTCTTCGTACAGCTGCTGCACCTGCGGCACCACCATTATCATCATAAACGCCAGCACCGCAACAATCACTACCAAAATAATCGCAGGATACACCAATGCGCCTTTGATATCACCCATTACCGATGCGTCTTTTTCTTCCTGATCCGCCAAACGCTTGAGCGCAATATCTAACGTACCAGACGATTCGCCCGCCTGTATCAAAGCAAGGTATACTCCATTAAAAATCTTCGGATGCGCCGCAAAAGCCTCATACAAGCTCTTTCCAGATTCTACCGCCGCAATGATTTCCTCCGCTACTTCGCGCATGCCCTTTTCTTGTGTTTGGTCAGTCACCGTCCTAAGTGATGCCGCAAGCGGCAACCCCGCACCAATTAGTGTAGCCAGCTGCCTCGTAAAAAGAATCCGGTCTTTTGCTTTTACGCGCCCTTTCAACTTAAAAAGTGGATTTGTCGCACCTTCCTCGACAATCGTAATCGGCACCAATCCCTGCTCTACCAAAGCTCTACCTGCCGCCATCTCGTTCTCGGCTTGCAAGCTGCCTTTGATATTTTTGCCAGTCTCTTTATTTTTGGCTTTATAATTAAATCGCTTCACTTTTAACCTTTCACGTAGCGATTGAGTTCATTTACGTCTACCGCATATTCACGCGCCGCGTCATAAGTGATCACACCAGTTTGTACTAATTTCGCGAGTGTCCGATCCATAGTCTGCATCCCCTGTTCAGCACCAGTTTGTATTGCCGTATCCAGCTGGAAAGTTTTGCCTTCGCGGATTAACGCCCTCACTGCCGAATTTGCCACCATAATTTCTGCAGCGCACACCCGGCCGCCCGCCACCGCCGGCACTAGCCTTTGCGAACAAATCGCTTGCAACATATTCGCAAGTTGCGCTCTCACCTGCGGCTGCTGATGTGCCGGAAACACATCCACCATACGGTCAATCGACTGCGCCGCCGAGTTGGTGTGTAGCGTCGCAAAAACCAAATGCCCCGTTTCAGCAATCGTAATCGCCGATTGTATCGTTTCAAGGTCGCGCATCTCACCAATCAGTACCACATCCGGATCTTGCCGTAGTGCACTTCTCAGCGCCGCCGCAAAACTAAACGTATCATAATGTACTTCGCGCTGCACAATCACCGATCTTTGCGACTTGTGTGTAAATTCAATCGGGTCCTCAATCGTCAATATATGTACCGACTTCTCACGATTAATTTTATCAATAAGTGCTGCCAGCGTCGTAGACTTACCCGATCCCGTCGGCCCCGTCACCAGCACTAATCCCCGCGGATAGTCTGCAAATGTTTCAACCACCGGCGGCATTCCCAGTTCCGCCAGCGGCACTATCACATTTGGAATCAACCGAAACGCCGCTGCCATTTTACCACGCTCATGGAATGCATTTACACGAAATCTCGCCAAATCACCAAACGAAAATGAATAGTCAAACTCTTTGTCTTTCAAAAAAATCTTTTGCTGGTCTTCGTCCATCGTCGCAAAAATCAGCCCTCTAATCATTTCTTCTGTAAGTGCCGGCATATTTGGCACCGCTACTAGCGCACCATCTATACGCAGTATCGGCGGAATCCCATACTGTATATGAAGATCCGATGCTTTTCTGCGCACGCACTCTTCAAGTAGTGTTTCTATCTTAACTGCTGTTACTTGCCCATTTTCCATACTATCATTATACCACAAGTATTAAGTAATATCACTCGCTACACGGTTCACTTCGTCAATTGTTGTAATTCCAGATAACGCTTTAAATATTCCATCTTCACGCATTGTCACCGTGCCCTTTTCGCGAGCCAGTCTCATAATTTCGCCCGACGTTGAATGCGCCACAATTAATTTCTGGATATCCTCGTCCACTTCAATTGTCTCATAAAGCCCCGCCCGGCCTTTATAGCCACCTGGCGTTTCCCTCGTATCCATGCCCTTAGCCAGCATATAATAATCATCGTTTTTTACCGGTAGTCCTGGATATCCATAGTCCTCACTCACCGCCGCCACTTCGCTCGCATCTTTTGGCAATCTATCACCCACTATCTCGTTGATACTCTTAGTTTCCAACTCCGAAGATTTGTACAATTCGTGTTTGTCCGTCACCCGGCGTACCAAACGCTGCCCAATCACCACGTTAAGTGTCGACGCAAGCAGAAACGGCTCAATTCCCATATCGAGAAGCCTTGGCAAAATACCCGCCGCCGAGTTAGTGTGAAGCGTTGAAAACACTAGATGCCCCGTAAGTGCCGCCTGCACCGCAAGCGAAGCCGTTTCGCCATCACGTATCTCCCCCACCATCACTGCGTCCGGATCCTGACGCAAAATCGACCTCAGTCCCGCCGCAAAAGTCAACCCTGCATCTACGTTTACCTGTATTTGATTAATCCCGTCCATTTTGTATTCTACCGGGTCTTCCATCGTCACAATATTTATCTCGTCCGACTTTATTTCCTGAATCAACGCATAGAGCGTAGTAGATTTACCAGACCCCGTTGGCCCAGATGTTAGTATCATTCCATTTGGCTTTTTAATGCCGTTCTTCACCGCCCGGAGCGCGTGCCCAGTCATCCCCATTTTCTCAATATTCATGCTAGTACCGGATTTATCAAGAAGCCGTATTACTACCTGCTCGCCCCAAGTTACCGGCGACGTGGCAATACGAAGATCCACTTCCTTATCATCTACCACCACCGCAAACTGCCCATCCTGCGGCACCCGGTGCTCATCAATCTTGAGATTAGCAAGAATTTTGATGCGCGACACCAGCGCTGGTGCTACCGACTTCGGTAATTCCATCACCCGCCTTAGCACCCCGTCAATCCGGTTTCTAATAATTAGTGAATTTTCTAGCGGCTCAATATGGATATCCGAAGTCTTAGTTTTTACCGCATAACTCAGAATCGTCGTGAGCGCCTTCGATATCGGCGAATCTTGCGCAATCGTCTTTGCATTTGACGCAGGTTGCTGTAATGCTTCCGGATCATTATCCGACTCCCTCACTGCATCTTTTACACCCGAAAAGTCCCCGTGATTCTTCTCAATCATTTCACGTACGCCGCGTTCGCTCGACATCCACACGCGTATCGGCCGCCCCAGCAAATTAGACAAATAATCCGTCGTCTGCACATTCGTCACATCCGTCATCGCAACATTAAGTAATCCGTCTTTTTCACCCAGCGGCACCGCAAGCACTCGCCTTTGCGCGTCGTACGGAATCTTTGTCAAAATATCTTGATCTATCGTAATGCCCTTTAATTCTACATAAGGCACACCAATAATTACCGCTGTCGCATGCGACACCATGTCGTCCGTAATCACATTTTGTTTTTTGAGCTCCGCCAGCACTGACCCACCAGTTGCCTCAGTTGCCGTTTTTACCTTTAGCACCAAATTACTATCCGCTAGCCCCTCCGCAAGCAGCAACGCAATAATTCTCTCTTCTGCCGCCTTAGTCAGTGTTGCCATTATTATTGCCCTCTTCTAGATTTTCTACGTCACTATTATTCGCATCACTCTCTTCTACCCCATCGTAACTTTTTACACACTCACCATTTGCATTGTATTCGGTACAGTCACCCACATACACTTCTACGGTTGGGTTTACCGCACGAAAGTTAAATACCTCATCCGATGGCGCCGTCACTGTGGCATTTACACTAGTTCCCAAGTTTTTGAACGAAAAATTCTCTAGCCCCGGCATCAACATATTCGTCACAAAAAACGCAATCACAAACCCCGCCACTGCTGCTATAATTATTGTTGCTAGATCCTTCTTCATTATTTACCTCCCGGTCGGATTGTTTTACTCGTTTCTACTAGTACTGATGGCGTCACATAATACGCCGTTGCCTCCGCTTGCAAACTTAGTGTATCACTCGATGACCATTCAATCGTTGCCCGCTGTATATTAAACTCACGGATAGATCTTTCAATATTATCTAGCACCTTCTTAGTTGTACCAGCATTTGCTTCCACTGCTAATCGTACCGATATCGTATTTAAGTTTTGACCGAATGCCGCCACACCAGATGTTCCCGAAGGGCTAAGCGATTCCGGGCTCCATCCCGACACTATAAATATCTTGTTAAGACTCGCGAGCAACGCTTCTTCGTTCTTAAATGCTGGCAACGCATCAGGAATGATTCTTAATGCCGAACAATTCTGAATCAACTCACTTGCCGCCATCAACTCTGCTGTAGTGCCAGTCTCCGAGGCCTCAGTATAATTTTCTTCCAGCTCCTCGTAAGTATAGTTCTTGCCAGTTTCAGAATTCACGCAACTAGACGTATCTTCCTTAGGCACCGCATTTAGTGCTTCGTTTGCAGCTAAAGTATTCAATATGTTATATCTTAAAGTATTTGGCACCTGCGTCGTGTCAATACTATCCGGGTTGCATTTTCTCAGTTCCTCGTCGGTATACACACTACCAGCCGGCTTCTTACAAATTCCAATATTTTTAATTGCGTCCGAATACTGCACAATCGTCTTATCTTCCTCCGCAATTACTTTAGCGTTAAACGATATTTGATTCGTGTATTTCATAATCATCGACACTGCAAGCCCTAGCACCATGCTTGCTCCCAGTACCGAAAGTATCATATATTGCTGCGCCTTTGAAATCTTCGCGCGCTTTAATATTGCTACTTCTTTTGCCATTAAACACCACCTCCTGTTGCATTGTTAAAACATACCGTATCGCCCTCCGCGCAATCCGTTGCGCGCGCGCCAAACATATTTTGAATTTGCACAAACGAATCCGTCACGTTATAACGCCCAGATGGCCCAATCGCCAGCACATGCTTATTGTTAAAATTAAACACATCTGCATTTAGTGTAATACTTGCTGAAAATCTTAGCACCAGTTGGTCATCCGAATCCCGCCCGTTTGACGAATCCGAAATCGTAATCCCGTCCATGCCATCCGGCACCGTCATACAATTATCGTTTTCTGTTGTCCAATTCACAGCGCCTGTCGTTTCGTCCAAGTACCCAGTATATTTAATACACTCACTCGCAAAATGCGCCACATTGACAATTTCACCATCCAGCGTTATCGTTGGTGTCTTGTCGTCAATTTCTGCGTGATACCAATCACCAAATTGCGGCGTCCGCCAAATTTTTACCACTGTATAATTATTATATGTCTCGGTATTATATCCTGCGGTTTGTTTATCGGTCGCATCCTGCGCAGCATTAGTATTACCAGCATCATTAGTATTATTATTGGTGTTATTAGTATTGCTGCTATTTTGCTCAGTTTCTTCCTCTTCCTCATCATCTGGTTCGTACGACGGGTTGCACCCCTCCTCCAAAATCGTCCAATACGCATAGATTCCTTTTTCACGGTCCGTAAGCGTCGCCCCGTCCTCACCATTTTCAATCATGCAATAAGCCGGAATCTCCGCACCGTCTTTATCTACATATCGCCCATAGTCATAACGCATATACTGCATACTTTTCTTAAACGCGTCTAGCACATTGTAGTCAATATACGGCGCGTTATTTGCATTTGCATACGCATCAAACGAAATCACCGGCGCCTCTTCCTCAAGGTTCACATTAAGCTCGGATATCGTAATCGTATCGCCATTGGTCGGAAGCAGCGACGAAAGCGTGCCAAACATCCGTGACAACAGCTTCTTGTTTTCCGAAACCGTCGCGATATTCCCAAGTTGGTCTTTTATTGTCAAGAAATCCGACAAGTCACTATAACTATTAATTTTCTTTGACAGTGCATCTACGGTGTTTTTCTTACCATCCACAATAGCCTGTTGCCCGCCAGCGATACTAGCAAAAATCGCTGTTGCACCAAGCCCCACAGACGCCACCACAATACTTAAGAAAAACACAAAATTCCTAAGTTTTAGTGTCCTGATCATCTCGTTTTTAACGTCAGGCACCAGGTTAATTTCTAGCGGCACCCCCTTGTTGCGGCGGAATTTATTCTTAATCCTCTCAACTATTTCCGACACATTGATCGATTTATTCATACCATTACCAGACTGCTTGCCGCCCGGCTGACTTTTTTGCCCCACCATTAGTCATTGCTCCTTTCCGATAACCCTATCGCCACCGCAAATTCCGAAGCCACCGGCGAAAGCGCCCTCTGCTGCTCCGGCGTGGTACGCACCAACTGCCACGGATTACCGTTCATAGTCGGAATGTTCGTCTTTGCCTCCAAATATTCCGGGAATAGCGGTATCATACTAGCGTACCCCGACAGCACAATGCCACCCACCTTGCCGTTCAAATATTTCGTCTGGAAAAATCTCACCGATTTCGCAAGCTCCGCCGCATACGTATCAAGCGGCCCCGAGAGTGTCCTTAGCACCTGTCCCTCAATCTTATCCTCTGCTAGACCAAACTTCAATATAAACTGCCTCGCCTGATCCTCACGCACATCTAAGCCCACCGACAGCGTCTTTACCAGCGTCTCAAATCCCCCACTCACCGACCGCACCAGCCTCGGCTGATTCTTATACACAATTACAATATCGGTAGATTTTTCACCAAAATCTACCACCATCGTGGCATCCATCGCTCCAGGTAGCGCCAACGACCTTGCCATCGCAAGCGGCTCCGGTTCCATAGCTATCACATTTAGCCCCGTTTTCTCTATCAATTCCAAAGTAGATTCGGCATATTCTTTTGCCACCGAAGACACTAGTACTTCAGTCTTCGCCGGGTCATTCGGGCTCGGGCCAAGTATTATATAACTCGCTTTCGCCTCACTCATCGGCATCGGCACATATTTATCTATCTCGTATTTAAAAGTCTTAGCGAGATCCGTCTCGGATGCCGACTCAGTTTCCACTATCGAAGTAAAAGTCTTACTCGCCGGCAACCCCAGCGCTACATTCTTCGTCTTGATACCAGCCTGCTCTACTGCCCCCATTATCGCCTCACCAAATCGTCGTCGCCCGAGTTCCGTCGCATCCGCCGCCAATTTCTGATCTATTGGCACATATGCATACCGCTGCAAGGTCCATCCGTTCTTCGCCCCACCAGAAAGCTGCACGATACGCATCGAGTTGGTCCCAATATCTAGCGAAAAGAAATCGCCCACGCCATGCAACAAATTCATAATACCATTATAAGCGTTTACGCTTTATTTGGCAAGTCTTAAATAATAAAACTGTTGTTATTACGTGATAATGTCGTAGTAGATTGTTACGAGAAAATGTCGCAATC
>CAZHTQ010000009.1:0-24828 GCA_964535375.1 uncultured Candidatus Saccharibacteria bacterium
GACTCTACCGCCGCTTCCTCCCTCGCCATCAACGAATCCCTCCAACTCCGCGACGAGCGTGACGGCAAGGAATACTGGGTAACCAAGCTCGCCGATGGCAACGTCTGGATGACCCAGAATCTAGATTTTGACATCACCGGTCCACTAGACTCTACCACTACTAATCTCACCGTTTCTGGCGGAGCTCCATACGTTACAGACTACACCAAAGATAATACCACCGGTATAATTACCTGGACTCCAAGCTCTAGCCTCTACACCATCTCTGCCCCCGCAATAAATCAGTCGTTCACCTGGAGCAATAACTACAATAATCCAGAATCAGTAGATCTTGGCGACTGGTATTACCGAAGCGATTATTACAACAATGATGATTGTGGCGAGCACGGCTGTAATTTCCACACCGGTAATGCGGGTAGCCAATTCTCACAAACTCCTGGTGCTAACGGTACCCATAGTCATGTAGGTAACTACTACAACTGGTCTGCCGCCGTAGCATCTAGCAACACTGAAGGTTACGATAGTGATAATGCAACAAACTCTCTCTGCCCAGCCAATTGGAACTTACCAATCAATGGTATGTATGGTACATTAAACTCATTATATAATCCAAATATTACTACTGCCACAGAACTTGATTCTACTGCTGCTGCAGATAAGGCTTTACTTGCTGCGCCTCTCTACTTTGTCCGGGCTGGCAGCGTCTGGTCATCTGCCTTTCGCAACGCAGGGTACTACGGGTACTATTGGTCTAGTACAGTCTATAGTAGCTCCGACGCGCTCAACCTGTTCTTTCGTAGCTCTGGTGTCTGGCCCGCGAACTACGGCTACAGGGGCCTCGGGGGGTCATTGCGCTGCGTGCTTAGAGTCAATTAATAACCTAATAACTTCCGGGATTCCACTTCCCGGAAGTTTTTTGCTAGGCGTATCGAGTAAAAATAAATACAAAAATATCTTTTATTTGTCATGAATAGGCTGAAAATCTGAGAAAATAGTGATGGAAAGCCGGTACTGCAATACCGGAAGGATTCCATCAAATTATTTTCTCAGATTTTCACCAAGACAAATAAAAGATTTTTTGTATTTTACCTTTGCTGGACTTTCTTTTAGAAAGTCCAGCCAGTCCATTTTCGGGGCCGCTAATACTTAAAAAGTATTGATTTTTACCTTCGTCCGTGGTAGAATGGTATTAGAAAGTTTGTTTATCTTCTCTGCTTAGCAGAGAAGATAATTTTTAGCTGAAAGAACTTAAAGATAAAGTGAATTTCAAACCTCACAACTTCCTCCTTTCTCCCCACGCATTCAGTTAAACTACGGCCCCGTACCTCTATCCTAGCATATCTGTCTCTATTATTCAAGAGGCAGGATTTCTGTCAAGCTTACAATAGCCAAGACTAGCATTCTAGCCCCAAAAATGTTATAATATATGGTATGTTAGTTTCTGATTTTAACTACGACTTGCCAGACGAGCGCATTGCCAAGTATCCACCCGAGGTTCGCGGCACCACTAGGTTGCTGGTGTTGCATAAAGACACCGGTGCGCTCGAGGACTCTAAATATGCCGAGCTGGACAATTTCCTGAATCCAGGCGACGTTATTATCTTGAATGATACTCGCGTGATGAGATCACGCGTTTATGGTACTTTGCCAGATGGTAGAAGTCGCGAGCTTGTTGTACTCGAAAAGCACGGCGACGAACCTCAGCGCGTGATGTACCGCGGCAAGCTGCACGAGGGCGATAAGGTTGCGGTCGAAAACGACTTTATCACTATTATGCATATACTCGGCGGCGGCATTGCCGAGGTAGAATCTACTCGCCCGCTTAGCGATATCGCCGAAGATTACGGCACAGTTCCCTTGCCGCCATATCTTCATCGCGACGCCGAGGATGCCGACAAAAAGCGTTACCAAACCGTGTGGGCCAAGAATATGGGCTCCGCCGCTGCGCCTACTGCCAGCCTCAATATGACCGAAGATTTGCTAGACAGGCTCCGTGCCAAAGGCGTAATTATTAAGTACCTCACACTTCACGTAGGGCTCGGCACTTTTCTCCCTATCCGCACCGACACCGTAGAGGATCACAAAATGCATTCTGAGTGGTACAATATTCCGGATGATACTATATCTGCTATCAAAGAAGCGCACACGCGGACGGGTGACGGAGCTTGGGGGTCCCCCGCGCCAGCGCGCGTGGGGGAAAACGCGGCGGCAGGACCCGCGAGCAAACCACGCGTGGTTGCCGTTGGTACTACCGTGGCGCGCACCCTGGAATACTACGCAAGAACCGGCAAAACGTGTGGCGAAGACGATATTTTTATCTATCCAGGTTTTAAGTTTCAAATCGTAGACGCACTTGTTACCAACTTTCACGCGCCCAAATCTACCGTATTGATGCTAGCAAGTGCTTTTGCCGGCTGGGATCATTTAAAAATCGCCTACGACTACGCCGTTCAGCACGATTATAACTTTTTAAGCTACGGAGATTCAATGTTGATATGCTAAAATTTGATATTGAGAAAAAACAGGGTTTGGCGCGTGTTGGTACTATTCATACCGCTCACGGCGATATCAAGACGCCGGCTTTTGTTGGTGCTGCAACTAAGGCTACGGTCAAAGCCCTCACTATGAAGGAAATGAACGACCTTGGTAGTCAGGCAATCCTCGCAAACACTTATCATCTTATCCTCCAACCCGGCACGGAGCTTATCAAAGAGGCCGGCGGGTTGGCACAGTTTAATTCATGGCATAAGCCTACTTTTACCGATTCAGGCGGATTTCAGATTTTTTCCCTGCCAGATGTTAAGATTAGTGACAATGGCGTCAAATTCCGCTCCGTCATTAGTGGCGACAAATTTGAACTCACTCCAGAGGGCTCTATGCAGGCTCAATGGGCAATTGGCGCCGATATTCATATGGCTTTCGACCACTTGGCGAAGTCCGAAAACTACGACGACATGAAACGTGCCATGGACCAAACCCACCGCTGGCTTGAGCGTTGCGTAGCAGAACATGACAAGTTATCACACGATGCGCAGTTGCCAGATTTTTCTCGGCATGGCGCACTGCGGAGCGCGGCAGCGCGAGAGGTAGCGCGCGAGCCCCGTGCCGACGGGAGCGAGCGACGCGGCGACATGCGAGAAAAATCTGGCAATCTTCATTATATGCAGTATCTCTATGCCGTCGTTCAGGGCGGCACCTTCCTTGATCTTCGCGCCGAGTCTGCCAAGTTTTGTAATTCTGTAAATCCCGATGGCTTTGGTATTGGTGGTGTTTTTACTGCCGACGGTATGGCAGAAATGCTGCAAACCGTCTGTCCGCTACTTGACGAGAATAAGCCGCGTCACTTGCTTGGTATGGGGCAAGAGCCGCGCGATCTATTTATCGGCGCCGAAAACGGCTGTGATACTTTTGACTGTGTAGGACCTACTCGTATGGCAAGAAACGGTACTCTCTATACTTATGATGGTCGCATCAATATTAAAAACGCCAAGTTTAGGCATGATTTCACTCCGCTTATGGCAGATTGCGATTGCGAATGCTGCAAAAACTACACTAGGGCCTATCTCCACCATCTATTCAAAGCCGACGAAATCACCGCCAAAGTTTTAGCCAGCATTCACAATGAACACTTTGTAGTTGGCGTGGTCGATAAAATCCGTGCATCTTTGCTGGATGACACTTTCGATGATTATAAGAACGACTTTTTATCTCGGTACTACGCCAAGTAATACCAATAAGAACCTTCCTTGCTGTCGCGTAGCCCAATTCCCATTTCGGCCAGCTCGCCGCGAATTTTATCTGCCGTAGCGAAGTCTCGCGCACTTTTCGCCTCTGTTCTGCGCGAAATAAGCGCCTGTGTTTCTTCCGAAATAATTGGTGTATTCTCAATTAATTTTAGCCCAAAAAGTTCATCTACTTGCCGCCAATCTTCAAGCGAAAGTTCGTGCGTGTCAATTATCGCAAAAGCCTCTGCGGAGTTAAGATTATTCGATACTGCCGCGAGTACTTTATCATAAGCCCCTTCGTCCCCAGCAATGTCTTTTTGATAGCACATTGCTATGCGCTCCCGCCATGCTTGTCGGCGATTGTGTGCGCCCTCTAGCGATTCAAAAGTGAAATTTCGCTCGCCTTGATAACTTCCGGACAGCACCCACATTTTATAATCCATTACATCAAATCCACGTTGGGCTAAATCTGGAAACAAATATACGTTGCCAAGCGACTTGGAAATCTTCTCGCCATCAATGGTAATAAAGTTGCAATGCAGCCAAGTCCGCGCTAGCGCCTGCCCGCTAATTGCGTAAGTTTGCGCTATCTCATTGGTATGGTGTACCGGGATATGGTCTATGCCGCCAGTATGGATATCGATCGGCTCGCCTAGTTCCTCGTGGATAATTGTGGAACACTCTAGGTGCCACCCTGGGTAGCCCGGCCGCCCCAAGTAATCCCACCGCATCGCGTGCTTTTCGCCTGGCTTAATAAATTTCCATACCGCAAAATCCGAGGCATTACGCTTTTCGTCCGAAAACGACACCCTTGCCCCCGCTTGCAATCCATCAAGATTTAATCTCGCAAAATCTGCATAGCCCGCAAACCTTGCTGTGTCATAATATATGCCGTCTGTCGTCTCGTAAGTAAAACCCCGCTCGGTCATTTTAGTAACGGCATCTTCGTCGGCATCGATATACGACGTCGCTCTCGCCCACACATCTGGCTCGGTCAAATCGAGCTCGCGGTACCACAGCTTAAAATCGGCGATGTAGTAATCCGCAATATCCCACACACTTTTCCCTTCACGTGCCGCGCCTTTTTCTAACTTGTCTTCCCCATCATCGCCATCAGACACCAAGTGCCCCACATCCGTCAAATTAAGCACCCGTTTCACCTTATGGCCATTTGCTCTTAGCATCCTCACTAGCAAATCCCAATATATCTGCGCCGCAAAGTTACCGATATGCTGATAATTGTATACAGTCGGTCCACAGGTGTAAATTTTTACTACCTCGTCCGCCGGCTTAAAAACTTCTAACTTTCGCGACAAAGTATTATATAATTTAATCATTCATCATCCTTTCGAGCAACGCTGGTATTTTGCCGTATTTCTCGCGCGACATCCCGTGCCGCCCTGAAGTCTTCATGGCACTAAGATATTTCGGATTCTCTTTCGCTACTTTTTCAATATTCTGCGCCATTATAAAAGGATCCGCATCGCCATAAATCATCACTGCGTGAGTTGTCAGCGTTGCAAAAACTTTGTAATTTTTGCGATTTTTTACGATGTAATCCATCATATTATTAAAGGCTTTGTCTTTCAAAATCCTGCGGTTTTTTGCACTCACGGCATCGCGAAACGCTTTCATCCCTGCTTCAAACGCCGGATTATCCAAATCCTGCTCAGTATACACCGGTGGCGAACACAGAATCAGCTGGGCCACGGATTTTTTATGCTCGTACGCATAGCGTGCCGCTATCAGCGTCCCCATAGAATGCCCTACTAGTACTAACGGAGTAGTTACTCTTAGCTTCATGATTGCGTTATGTAGGGCAATCAGCTGGTCGGTGTAACCGTATTTTAATCCGCTCGCCTTGCAAGATTTTCCCGCACCAAGAAGATCAAACGTTACAAACCGCACGTCCTTCATCGACCTAGTGCCTTCAAGATACCTCAGAGCATTGCGAAAAGCACTCGAATCACTAGCAATACCATGGATAAACACCACTGTAAGTTTTGGGCTCCCTGATGTACAAAAATCACGTGTTTTTCTAAGGGTTAAATTTTCGTCGCCAGCTTTGGGACGTCGAAAAAATCGTGAAAAAATACTCATGAGGCATCAACCTCCCCGCCATCTTCAGCGCTCTTTATCTCCACATCGGCTAGTAGTTCAGGCACTATTCGTACAAGGTCGCGAACCACTTCGTCGTAAGAAGTGTCGTAAGTCCTAAACCCCGCCGCGTAAGCGTGCCCGCCCCCACCAAAATACCCACCAACTTTCTCGGCGATTGCCGCCTTGCCCATGCAACGGATTTTACCAGTTACTTTGCCGTCTGGATACGTCTTTACCGCCACAGCCACTTTTACCCCCTCCACCGTCCGAAGTTCTTCCAGGATTAGTACATTTGGATTATACTCGTCAGAATATTCTGCGATATCTTCCCACTTGATGTGTACCGTAGCTAGCGAGTTACCAAGATGAAAATCTACCCGTTTCATGAGCTCCGCCTTGTACTCCATAATACGCACGGATTTTTTCATAAACTCGCGGCGGCTCTCTTCGAGTGAAGCAATGTCTGAACCCTTCCGCATGAGGTCTGCACAGATCTCGAACGTTCGTGCCGTAGTAGAAGATGAAGTTAGCCCCAAAGTGTCCGACATAATCCCCATAAAAATCGCATCTGCCGCTGGTCGCGAAATCGCAAGTCCACATTCTACGGCTATCTCGTAAATTAACTCGGTACAAGCTGGGCGTACTTCTATGATGCTTTCATGCGGGAACTGCAAATCGTCCAAGGTTTCGTGGTGGTCTATGACCATCACTGGCGCATTGTATAATCTGTTGCGAATTGCGCCATCCTCTAGCAACTTAGAAATCAACACCTCTGCCGCCGTATCTACTATAATATATCCGTCCGCCCGGAAATCGAAATCAATCGTCACTCTCGCCCAGTCCTCAAAGTAATGTAAATACCTCGGTATGTCAATTGGGCAATACATTGTTACGTCTTTGCCATCAAGTAAATAGTCCAGCGCTATCGCACTACCTAGCGAATCTCCATCCGGATTTTCCGCCTGTATTACGCATATTCTCTGTTTATCTTTTATAAACTCCGCAAATTTCTCGTACATATATATTATTATAACACAAGTTTACTCGTCTCGGGTCAAAGCCACAAAATCCACCTTGCCCAGTTTTGTTTTTGGTAAACTTTGCCGAAACCCGTATTCGCGCGGTATTTCATATTTCGCAAGATACTTACGATAAATCTTGCCAAGCTCTTTTTTAATTATGCGTGGCGAAGCATCACCTTTTGGTACGATTACAATTTTTACCACTTCGCCCCTTAGTTTATCTGGCACACCTATACAGGCGCATTTACTCACGAGTGAGCATTTAAGTGTTACTTCCTCAATATTCGACGGATACACATTGTAACCATTTGTAATAATCATGCGCTTTAGCCTAGTTTTGAAATATACTACGCCGCGCTCGTCCACATGCCCTATGTCGCCGGTCTTTAACCAAGTCTTACCGTTTATTGTGGTAAAAGCCGCCTTGGTCTCACGCGGCTCGCCTAGGTATTCTTTCATTACAGTGAGCCCCCTTACTAGTATTTCACCATCTGTCCCCACTGGTACGGGCGTGTAAGTCTTGGGGTCCACTATCAGCACCTCGCTGTCTGGCAGCGGGTAGCCTATTACATCCTCGTTTGCCGCTACCGTGGCCGGTGCAAATACCATTCCGCCCGCCGCCTCGGTCAGCCCGTAGCCATTATGAATCATTGCCTTTGACCCGTGTTCACGAAACAGTGTGTTGATTTCATTTTTTAGCGCTTGGCTTACTACATCTCCACCCGACACCGCTCCCTTTATGCGCTTAAGTTCCCGCGGGCGAAACTTAATTCTCGTCATGTATTCATAAAAAGTCGGCACCCCCACCAATATATTAATCCTGTAGCGCGAAATATAGCTGCGAAGTTTCTTGGCGTTAAACTGTGGTATCAGCACTGTCCGCATTCCAGAAAAAAGCGGCAAATGTATGCACACACCCAGCCCAAAGGCATGAAAGTTCGGCAAAAAACAAAGCATTGCAAAACGAGATTTTAGCAGTTCTGGCACCAAATATCTTGCCCCAAGCGACTGCGAGTTGAAATTAAGGTTCGTCAGCACGATTCCTTTTGGCTTGCCAGTAGTGCCACCAGAGTACAATATCACTGCCGGGTCGGCAGCATCTACATTTGCCTGCGGATCTCCCACAAATTTTGTCGCACCAGTAACAAACTTATCCCAAGTAGTTACCACCTGCGTGCGCTTGACGTGATTCTTGCGTCCCTTGGTTAGCCAGTACACTGCCCGTACCAAAAGATCCATTGACCTCGTTGCTGACACTACTATCACCTGTTCTAGCTCGGTGTTTTTAATGATTGTTTCTACTTTTGGATACGCAATATCAATCACGAGCAAAACCTTTGACTTAGCCTTGTTGACGTATTCTTCAATCTCCTTCTCGCTAGATAGCGGGTGAATCATATTTGCAACGACCCCCACTTCGTTGATCGCGTAAAACATATAGACCGCTTCTGGAGTATTTGGCATGCAGATACTTACGGTGTCGCTTTTCTCTACACCGATGTGCTTTAGTGCCTTAGCTACACGATTAATCTTTTTGATTAGTTCTTTGTAAGTCACATCGTAATTATAATAAGTGATCGCAATATTGTGTGGCCATTTTTTGCTCGACTCATATATCGCGTCATAAAGCCCACCCTCAGGATATTTAATATCTTCTGGCAGCTTATCTATGTAACCGTATTTATTGCGCTGGATGCGCATATCTACCGCCCGAGTTATTTTTTTGAGCCGACTTAACGCGAATTCTAGCATGTATTTATTATAACATGCTATAATCTAATTATGGACAAAAATTTCAAAGTACGGATTGCGGTTGGGGTTGGCATGTTTGCCGTAGCGCTGGTCGGGTTATACACCTTCAACTCTATTCCTTTCAAAATCATCTACGGTTTATTTGCTCTTATGGCTGCCGTCGAACTTATGAGTTTTTTTACCAAAAAATGCACGCCGTTTACCGTGATACTGGCGGTGCTTGAGCTCGTGTTTCTAGTTTGTAGCATTATCTTTGTTGCTCGCATAGATTTAATCCATTTTTGGTACATTATTCTCGGCGTACCAGGCTACGATATCTTTGCGTACTTCTTCGGTCGGCTGTTTGGCGGCAAAGTTTTTGGCTCGTCGCGTCCCTTCCCCAAAATTTCCAAAAACAAAACTTGGGAGGGTACTATCATGGGGGTAGCTATGGCGGTTTCTATGGTACTTATTATGATGTCGGTGCGTGGCACCTTTGCCTCCGAGTGGCCGTATTTGTTCTGCGGCCCGCTTGCGGTGTTCGGTGACTTGTACGAGAGCTACTTAAAGCGCAAATTTGGTGTCAAAGATTCTGGCGAAATTGTCGTCCGCAACAAATTTTTTGCCGCTGTAGAGCATTTGGTAGGCGGCAGCGCCGGGCATGGCGGGTTTCTTGACCGTATCGACTCCACGGCTTTTACTACAACGATATTAATAGTGTTATTTATGGTGGTGCCTAATGCATTGGTTTAGGGCGGATCGGAAATTTGAGCGTTTCGAGGACGTTACCCCGGCGCTACTTAAGAGCGAGGGTGTCAAATTACTCCTCTGCGATTTGGATAACACCTTGCGCCTTCATTCCGAAAAGGAGCCGTCCGACGAGCTCATGGATTGGATCGAAGAGATTCGTGGTGCCGGCGTCAAAGTAGTAATTATTTCTAACAATGGCCGCAAAAAAATGATGCAAAAGTTTTGCGAGCCGATTAATGTACCGTGCGTGTGGTGGTCTAAAAAGCCAGTTTCCACCAAACTCACCGAAGCCATGGATGAGTACAAATTCAAACCAGAAGAAACCGCCATGCTCGGCGACCGTGTAATGACGGATGTCCTTGCTGCCAAATTTGCCAAAGTCAGAGCCTGGAAGGTAGAGCCAAGAAAAGATGTTATTTAGGACGAAGCCAGCCTTATAGCCTTGTTCTATTTTCCAGTGCAGCCGACAAGGTGACTTGGTCGGCATATGATAAATCTACCCCGAGTGGTAGTCCCCTCGCGAGCCGGGTAATTTTAAGCGTAGGTTTCGCCTCGTGGAGAACCTTTTCGAGCAGTAGCGCCGTAGATTCGCCCTCTACAGATGGGTTAGTGGCAATTATTACCTCTGTCACGTCGTCCTTAGAGAGTCTATCCACCAGCTCGCGGATGTGTAGCTGGTCTGGCGTGATGCCATCTATTGGCGACAATGCCCCGCCCAGTACATGATACACCCCATGGAATCCCTTGGTGGCCTCTATGGCATAAATATCCAGCGGTTCTTCTACTACTAGCACGGTGGTTTTATCGCGTGACGGGTCGGCGTAAAGTGGCGATACGTCTTCATCAGCATCTATAAGCGCAAAAGTCACCGGGCAAGACTTAACTCCCGTATGCAGCGATGATAAAGCTTCCGCAATCGCTTCTGCTACTTTGGGGCTAGCCTTAAAAAGATAGTACCCGTAGCGTTCTGCGGTACGCGGCCCCACGCCAGGGAGCATCCCGAGTGCATCTATCGTATTACTAAGAGCGGTAGGTAACATTTCTACCCTATCCTCTTATTATACCACACATCGCCACAAAAGTCAAGCATGACCATTTCGCACCTCCGTACCTCAATCTACAATCCTAATCCAGAAAGACCACCCATGAGTGGTTTCATCTTGTCCGTAGCGATTTCCTGTGCCTTAGCAAAACCATCACGCATGCAATTTTCAATCCAACGTTCCAACTCGTGGATGTCATCAAGGTCTACCTTTTCCGGGTCGATCGACACCTTCTTGACCTTTAGCTCGCCGGTGATTTGTACTACTACTGCGCCATCGCCCGCTTCTACTTCAACGATCTCGTTCTTCAAATCCTTTTGTGCCTTGCGAAGTTGATTCAAAAGCTTCATTTGGTCCATAGTCTGTCCCATATTATTCTCCTTTTTCAGTATATAGATATATTATATCAGATTTCTCTCTCATTGGCGATGTAATAATGCGATTTAGTGTGTAATTATTGTTTTTGAGTTGCCCATGCAGTATTGCTACCTCTCCTTGCGCCTCGTCCGCACTTGCCACTACGGTCAAATTCGTTGACTTTTCTAGTATCTTGTAAAACTCATAATTATCGCTGGCCACCAGTGTTTCATCAGTCAATTCGCCTCGTATTATTGCCAAATCATACGAAAACTGATTAGCTACTCCTGGATTATAACGGTAGCCATAAGCATATTGCAAGGAACTCGGTATCAGCATTAATCCAAAAAGCAACGTTAGCGGCACCACCGCAGCTACTCTTGCGTATGGATTTTCTGGGAAAAGCCCGTACCATTTTTCGAGCAAATATTTGAGTCCATGCGCTACTAATATTGCAATAGGCAGTATTATAAACACCACCGCAAGCGGGTTAAACCCAGTAATTATCACGGTAAATACAAGCAGTAGCGTGGCGATGGAATTTCGCGACGCAAAAAACCCTTTAGTGGTACTAAATAGTCCAATTAGCGCAAGTGCAAGTTGTGGCAGGCTAATGAGCGGTGCTAGCAGTGTACTTGGCACAGACCCCCTAAACGCCAGCACAGGCTTGAATCCTTCCAGTATATGTGGGAAAAACTGATCAACACTCATATCTCTTGATAGCAAAAGCTCCATTATCGTATCTGGATGATTAATCATATTCATGACAAGCGCCGCAATGCCGCCGGCAATCATTAGTCCCACAATAGCAAGTGGCACGCGCGGCAAGCTCCGCACAATAAACCTAAGATGCGGCTGCATAATCACGAAAATCACACAAAACGCCGCAAAATACAACATGTATGGCGTGAATATCGCACCGAGCAGTGCCACCGCAAAGAAAAACGAATACATCGGCTTAGGTTTTTTCTCGCCTTGGATTTTTGACCCTAGCCACAGCAGTAAAGTCGGCCAAAACACTAGCATAATCAGCGGCGTGCCAGATCCCGCAAGAAACAAAAACGGCGTGGATAGTACAATCAGGCACGATGCTAACAGCGAAACGTTATTCTTAAACCACCGGTTAAGCACCAATATCAGCAGTAGGCCTAGCAGCAGTCCAATAATAATGCTAGGCAACTTAATTGCGTATGGCGTGAGGCCAAGTATCATGATGGAAATCTTTTGCAACACCCTGTATGGTAAATCCACCAAATCGCCATTTAGCGGCGCATCAAAATTCAGCGCATAAGATCCCACTGCCGACTGCATTTCGGCCTCGCTAAGTCCCATTTGAGCAATAAGCGGCATCCCGAGTAATAGTCCCACAAAAGCCAGTCCCAGTAAAGTATAACCTATTACAAACCTATGTTTGTACAAGAATAATTTTGAAATAACTATTTTCCTCTTCACCATTTAATTATACTATTCTTCTCGTGTTTTATCAAGCGACATAAAACGCAGCAGCTCCGGGTGAAAGTAGAGCTCGATTTTGCCGACCGCCCCATGCCGGTGCTTTTGTACCAAAAGTTCGGTAATGTGCGTTTCTTCATAGTTGTCGTCGTTTTGTCGGTAGTAGTCTGGGCGGTGGAGAAACATCACTAGATCGGCATCCTGCTCAATAGAGCCCGACTCACGAAGATCCGATAGCACCGGTCGCGGGTCGTCGCGCCCAGTTACATTACGCGATAGCTGTGCTAAGGCTATCACCGGTATTTTGAGCTCCCTAGCCAAAATTTTGAGCCCGCGCGAAATTTCCGTCACCTCTTGTACGCGTTGCCCCTTGTAACGGTCTGACCCCTGTATCAATGTCAAATAGTCCACAATTACGATGCCGATATCATGGTCGTGCGCCGCACGCCTAGCTTTATTGCGAAGATCCATAATCGTCATTGAGCTAGTGTCGTCAATATATATCGGTAGCTCATCCATCTCGCCCAGGGCATCATTGATTCGCGAAAACTCCTCATCAGTCAAGTTTCCGGTGCGCATCTTCCAGTTATCTACCCCAGATACATCCGAAATCATCCGGTCTACAATCTCATTGGCCGCCATCTCCATCGAGAAAAACAGCACTCCACGCTTATTGATACTTGCGATATTGTACGCCAAATTCTGCGCAAAAGTTGTCTTACCCATAGCGGGGCGCGCACCAATAATGATAAGGTCGCCTTGCTGAAACCCGGCAGTCTTCTTATCGAGGTCGCGAAATCCAGTCTTAAGTCCCCTTAGCGCCCCCTTGTTCTTGTGTAACTCCTCTATCCTGTCAAACGCATCCGCGAGTAGCTCATCCATCGGTGTATAGTCGCTCTTTACTACTTTGTCGGACACTTCAAACAGTTTTTTCTCTGCCTCACCCACGAGGTCACCCACATTGGCATCATCTTCGTAGGCTCTGTTGGCGATCTCTGTGCCGGCTTCAATCAGTCTTCGTCTGGTAGATGCTTTCTCGATTATTTCCGCATATGCCTTTGCGTGCGACGCTGCCGGCACGAAGTTCGATAACTCTGCAAGATACGATGCTCCGCCTACATCTTTAAGCTTTTTGGTTGCTTTAAGCTCTGCCGTTACGGTATATACATCTATCGGCGAGTGTCTGTCGTACAGATTTAGCATCGCATCGTATATTATTGCATGCCGTTCTTCATAAAAATCCTTCGGCCTCACAATTACCAGTGCATCAGCGATTACCTTTTCGGAAATCAAAATCGCGCCAAGCAAAGATTTCTCGGCCACTATATCTTGTGGCGGCACACGTCCGCCGCTATTAGAATGGGTTACCTCCTGCATCGTTTTGTACCTCACCTCCCATTATATCAGACATTTTAGAAATTAGTGCATCTTTTTTGGAATTTGGCGCCGCACCTGCGTCATGGATTACGACTTTGAGTTCATCTGCCGCCGCGATTAATATAGCCTTATTCTTGTCGCGTGCCAAAGTCTTTTGTAGGAAACTTTTATTTGGGTAAATATTTAAGGCGTCACCTGCTACCTCGTAGTTTACAGACGCAAGTTGTGATGCAATCCCCGCATCCTGGTCTCGCACTCTCTCCACAAACTCCCCCCAATTGAAATTACTAGAATCGCTAGCGGCGCTAACTCCAGTGTCAGGATTCTCGGCATTTACGAAATTTGTTTTACCGGCTAGCGCGTCATCATCTTTCTGAATCATGCCATGATTTGAATTTTCACCAATATGCAAGTATTGGCCGCCGGCGTCAGGATTCTCGGCGATCGTGGCACTGCGGAGCGCGGCAGCGCGAGAGGTAGCGCCGTCCGCCCGTGGCGACGGGCCGGACGGACGCGGCCACGATGCCGATGAATCTGACGCCTTGTCTCGCATCTCTGGTGCCAGCGCCACTAGTAACTTCGCTTCTGCATACGGCGCTTTAATGTCGGGCAATTTCGCAAGCAGCGGCATAAGTTCCACTTGTGGCTCCGTAACGATTTTGGTGATTAATTCTTCCGCCAAAGTTTCTGGCTTGATGCCACTGCTAAGCAAATCCTTAAGCACGACGCCGATCCTTGCCATTTCGCCGCTCTTGTAGGCGTTAAATAGCTCGTTTACTTTGGTGTCTTCGGGCAGCCCCATCGCTGCAACCACCAATTCTTTCGTAATTTCGCCATCCGTAAGTGTAGATATCTGGTCGAGCAGACTCAGCGAATCCCGAAACGACCCACCACCGCGCTTGACCACAATTTCTAGTGCATCATCGGCAATCTTGATTCCCTCTTTCTCGCAAATCCCTTTAAGATGCGTCTGCATTACCCCCGCATCAGCAAGTTTAAAGGTATAAGTTTGCGCGCGCGAGGTAATAGTCACGGGCACTTTGTATGCGTCCGTAGTCGCCATAATAAAAATCACATGCTCCGGCGGTTCTTCCAAAGTCTTAAGCAAAGCATTAAACGCCTCTTTGGTTAGCATATGCACTTCGTCAATAATATACACTTTATATTTGCCAGCTGTCGGTGCAATCGCCACTTTCTCGCGTAACTCTCGTATATTGTCTATTCCGCGGTTGCTCGCCCCATCTATCTCAATAATATCAACATATTCATCTTCTAGCTCATATTTAAATCCATTCACCTCGTGTGCCAAAATTCGCGCGACACTTGTTTTACCGCAACCCCTCGGTCCAATAAAAAGATACGCATGCCCCACCTTACCCGCCTTCAGAGCATTGATCAGCGGCTCAGTCACCTGCTCCTGCCCAACCACGTCTTCCAACTTCAGCGGCCGATATTTCCGATACAGCGTTTTCATAATAATACAATTGTATCACATCTTTATTCAAAAAATGAAACGGAATTCACTTTCGTTTCATTTTTCAAACTAGTTTCTTTGCTGAACTTTCTTTTCAAAGAAAGTTCATAATGAGGCCTCCACCGCCGCCCAGGTTGCCTCATCATTATTCGCCGGTATCGTCACTGATACCTGCGACCCTTCGTGCAATCTAAAATACGTTACCGATGCGTAAAGAATCTGATATTCGCGCCCCGCTACTTCTACAAAGTATTTATCGTCATGATGCGTGAGTGTACCAATAACTGTCTTGCGCTCTACTGGGCCGATTTGCTTATACATGAACTTACCGCCATCAGTAATGGTGAGCTTCATAATGTCACCCTCAACCAACTTTGACTTCGATGCGTAGTTAGCAGGTACTGGGTAATTTTTACCATCTGGTCCTATCATGATTTGCCCATCAAAGATGCCCTCGATAATCTTGCCCTCAGGTGCAGATATGATAGTCTCCCTGGGTGCCGTAATGGATTCACCATCGCCCAAAATGGATATCAAAAGTTCTTTTGCCGCCGAAAGATTCGTTTCAGCGTCAGTAATAAGCCCCCGCAGTCTTTTTATTTGTTTTTCTGGTATTTCAGACATCACCTCGCATCCTGTCTATATATAGTATTAATATTATAATATACCACTCGCACCCAAAAGTCAATGACTTTTTCTAAAAGTTTTCCACCGGCCCAACAGATATAACCATAAAAGTGTTGTAAAAATTACATTTACGAAGACCATAGCCCAGTATGTTTGCGTCCGTCGTAAATCGTAGTTGGAATACCTTTGACTCTCAATTCTCTCTCCACTATTTCACGGTTTTTTGCCATTTTGGCAGTAATTTCATCGCTGAGAGCCAACTCACTCACTTTCTTCACGTCATCTTCGCTAAATCCAAAATCACGAATCCAAGTCTCAAGTTTACTTACTGCTTCTTCGTACGAATAGTCGTCGTTGAATTTGTTTTGATATGATATTCCCTCGCTATTCTTGCCAGTAAATATCTTGTCGATAATTTTTGCACCGGTACCAGGCTTTATTTCGTCCGCTGCCAATATATACCGCACCACAATTTCCGAATTCTTAAATTTGTAATTATCCTCAGCATCTTGTATTGCAAAAGGCACCAGTCTTACATCATATTGCTCAAAGAATCCAGCTTCTTTCTGGTTGCGATACGACACCATACATACCACGCACCCTGGGTCAAATATATCTGCCGCCACCGCCTTATTACTCGTGTCGCTCGTGAGTTCCACGTAGCTAAAATCATAATCGGCAGCATTATAACTACGGAATTTATCCGGTATCGCCTCAAATATCTCGCCCCACTCCTCGAACCATCGCCCGGTCGCCTCAATCGGGTTCTTTGGCTCACTTGCGTTGATTGAGCATACTTCTGCCCCCATACTACAGGCTTCAGGTTTTGATACGTTGCATGATCCCAGCGCCCACAGCGCAAGTAAAGATTTGACCGCTGTAATAAGTGCCCATACCACCACTACTACGATAATCACAGAAACCACTTCTATTATTATAGACAGCGGCTTCACCCACTTTGGATGACTCACAATCACGCGCGAAAGTATGGTATTTTTTACATCATCCTTAAACCCAGTTTCGCACTTTTGCAAGCGCACTTTCTTCCACAAACATCCCCACGCCTTTTTGAACATCTTCCAGTATGCCTTACCCACCGCCGGCTTAAAAATCGAAATAATGGCTACAAATACGCCAATTAGTGCTAATATAATAAACGCTGCTATACACACCATAATATAACTATTTTACCACTAGTTTAATACTTTGGAAAGTACTTTCTTTACTTTTTCTATATCTTCCGGACGATTGTGTAGCCCTACCGAGAATCTAATTAGTGGCGGGCATTTTAGCACATGATCCAGGTAGTAATGTACGCAAAAGTACCCTGTGCGCGCCATGATGTTTTCGCGCGACAGTGCCTCGCCAATGAGGTGCGAATCAAGCCCGTCCACATAAAACGACATCGTAGGGTTCGCTTCATGATTCACCAAGTTCACGCGCGAAGATGAGCTAATAAAGTCGTACAGTTCGTTATAATTATCTGTAAAATTCTGCCAATCCTTTTGGCTAAGCCCCTCAAGCCAGTCTAGCGCCGCGCCTAACCCTATTATCTCGCCCCAGGCTTGTAACCCAGATTCAAACCGCGAATATCTATGCTCTTTCCCCTCGGCGGACAACACAAAAGTATCTCGCTCTACATCATCCACCATCCCCCCGCCTAGCCACAGCGGCTCCAGATATTCCAACAAATCATCTCGCCACACTATTACGCCAAGCGACGGCGCGTATAGTTTATGCGCCGAGAAGCATATTGCGTCCACCTCTACGCCCCTTAGCACATCTACCGAGTGCGCCATTGCCTGCGCTGCGTCTATAATGAGTATTCCGCCAGCTTTATGCACCGCTTTCAAAAGTTCTTGAATGTTACCAAGTTTCCTGCCATCAAAATTCGACGCACAGTTCACCACCACCACCGCCCCGGTAAAATCATAAGCATTTACATCTATCGTGCCATCTGCATTTCGCTCCATCACCTCGCGTGGCAGCCCTGTACGATTGCTAAATCCCAACGTCCCAAGAAACGGCGAATTATGCTCTATTTCGCTCGTCATTACCTTTTCAAATCTGCTAGCATCTAGCTGGCTCAGTATCAAATTAATCCCATAAGTAGTATTAAGTGTGAAAGATACGGTGTATTTCTTAGGCTTAAGTTTCAAATATTTCAGCACCTTCTCGCGCGTTGCCTCTACCAAAGCGTCCGTCTCGCGACCCCATTTGTATTTCACCCGCTCGCCACAAGAGTTATGCTCGGTGTAGTATTTGTTTATCGCATCAATTACCGGCCGTGGCCGCAGGCTCTGGCACGCACAGTCCAAATATACCTCACCCTCACCTAAATAGTCAAAATCTTCCATATATATTATTATACACTTTTGCGGGCGCAAGCGCAACGTCAGATTTTACAGAGGTAAATTTGACAATATTGCCAAATTAAGCATTACTACTATTGACAAATAAGCATAAGTGTGCTATAATGGAATTAAGGGGGGAGCACATTAAAAGATGGTTATTTGGGCAAACGTCATAATGTGCGAACTCAAATTTTATTAAGGGGGATAATAAAATGAAAAAAGTGTTCTGTATCGCGACAATAGTCGCAATGGTCGCGCTCGTCTTTGTGCTGATCGCAAATTTCTACCACAATGGCTCATTAGTAGCTCAAGAAGACAAGGGCTTTTCAGCCCGACCTGTCCTTATCGAACCCACTGGCACTCGTAGCGCCGACTTTGAGACGTACGAAGAGTATAGGGAATTTATGGATCAGTACTTCTCGCACGTCGAAAACGACACCAGCGCTTTTGCTGGCCATGGGTCCATCAACGGCCCGACGCCAGTCGCTCCTCCGGTGACCTACACCACCGAGGACGGCACGGTCCACTCCGTCGCCGACGACCCCACTGGCGTGTCCTAGGCTGGCTCCAATACCTAGCCATCTTTACCAAAACCCGCTCTTCCGAGCGGGTTTTCCCTTGCCTTTGTATGCAAACTATGCTATAATAGATACAGTTACCAAAGACAGTGGCGGCCCTACGGCTTAATTACGCCACCGAGGACATCTCTATTATTTGGTGACGCTATTTAACAATTAGCCAACCATTTATTAAATAACCAAAGGAACTTTTTATGGCAATTTCAAAAGATAAAAAGAACACATTGGTTGCTGATTTGACTGCGCTTCTTAGCGACTCCAAGATGGTGGTCTATGCCAAATACCAAGGCCTCACCGTCAAAGAGCTTGAAGAACTACGCCGTGCCGCTCGCGAAGCGGGCGTCAAGATCAAGATCGTCAAGAACCGTCTTGTTAAGGTTGCGATGAAAGAAATCGCCGCCTACAAAGACACCGAGACAGGCGGTCTTACTGGTCAGCTTCTTTACGCTCTCGGCACCGACGAAGATTTCGACGCCGCCAAAGTCTTAACCAAATTCGCTAAGACCCACGACAAAATGGAACTTGTCGGTGGCTTCAACGCTGAGGGCACTTCGCTCTCTACCGAAGAAGTGAAGACTCTAGGCTCTCTCCCAACCAAGAACGAACTCATTGCTCAGGTGGTGGACACTCTCCTCTCTGGCGTCAATGGTATCGTGTCTGGTTTGGCCGAACACGCCGAGAAATCTGGTCAAGCGGCTTAAATCTCAACCAATATAATAATATTAATCAATTTCAAAGTTAGGACATGCGCCTAACTTTGAAATCAAAATCAAAAGGAGTATTGGCGGGGGAGATGTGCTCCCCCGCCACTCCGTAGGAGAAAATTTATGGCAACTGATATCAAAAAGTTGGCCGAAGAGCTCGTCAATATGACCGTGCTCGAAGTCAATGAACTTAAAACTTTGCTCAAAGATGAATATGGCATTGAGCCTGCTGCAGCTGTTGTAGCTGTAGCTGCTGGCGATGGTGCCGGTGCTGGCGCTGACGAAAAGTCTGAGTACGACGTCGTCTTGAAAGACGCTGGTGCACAAAAGATTGCAGTCATCAAGGCTGTTAAGGAAGCTACTGGCCTAGGTCTTGGCGAAGCCAAGGCTATCGTCGATGGCGCTCCTGCTACCGTTAAGGAAAAGGTCGCGAAAGCTGACGCCGAGGCTATGAAGAAAGCCCTCGAAGAGGCTGGCGCTACCGTTGAACTAGCGTAATTTACAAGTTGGCTAATTGTTACCAACCACCCCGTTTAAGGGGTGGTTTTTGCGTGGCTAGTCCATTAGTGTGAAATCGTGTTTTCATCTGTTATTCGCGCCTGGTGGTGGTAAATTGTATTATCGCGCCGAGCGCCGTCCCACAGCCCAGTATCGGGAAATATAGTATTTGCGGATCAATATTGCCTGCCCCCCAATACAATATTGCCATAGTTACCACGTACGACCCAGCAAGCGACGTCGCAAGGATGATAGCGGGTTTTATTAGCATTACCGCTGCACCGGCCAACACTACACCTACCACCCCACCTATAATCATCGTCTGCATTTCGGTGCCAAAATACTGCGCCGTGATTGCAAGCGTAAGCCCAAACACAATTCCACCCACACAAAGCTTTTCTACCGTAAACCCCATTAGCGCAGCGAGCAATCCCCCCGCCACTGGTAATAGCATCTGCCACAAATCGTTCCCCACAATATCCGGAAACGCATTATTGATTATCGGCATCAGATATCCCATCAAACTATACCCCAGTATAAACCACACAATAAA
The DNA here is from genome assembly GCA_964535375.1 of uncultured Candidatus Saccharibacteria bacterium. GTDB lineage: Bacteria > Patescibacteriota > Saccharimonadia > Saccharimonadales > Saccharimonadaceae > Nanosyncoccus. The sequence goes on from CAZHTQ010000009.1 coordinate 20,346, forward strand.
AAACGCAATTTTCTTGATCTTGTACCCCGCAAATAACAGCAGCAGCCCCAGCACAAACATAAACACTACTTCTACACTATTTAATTCGCTCAGGTTCATAATGCTCATATCACCATTATAGCACAATGCTTTTGCAAAATTTATGCAAAAATCTATTGACGCCCAGCAAAATGCGTAGTAAAATGTAAGTATTAACAAAACGAATTGAACACCCGGATTGTTAAAACACATGTTTCATAGAAGTTAAAATAGGCGTCACTAGGTCCGTTTGTCTTTTATGAAACTGAGCTTGCTCAATTTTAGGCATTCCGGGTGTTCCCTAGCGGCGCCTATTTTGATGTATGGCTCACTAGGATTAAAAGAGAGGAAAGGAACTCTATGCAGGTCATACAATCAAAAACCAACCTATCAACCAAACTATTATATATACTACCAATCACTAGTATAGTTATGATTGCTATATTATATATGGCAGTGTCTATTGGCAACGCTCTGACTAACGTTCATGCCGAAGAAAGCACTCTAACAAATGGTACCGACAAATCCTTTACCGTAAGTTCTGACCGTACCATCACCGTTGCTATTTCTACCGAGTCTATTGACCTAGACCTTACGCCGTCTGCCGCTGGCGAGTTTGAAGCTAGCCCCAACCCTCTTACCATCACCGTCTCCACCAATAATCCCACGGGGTACAATCTCAATATGACTACCACTACTACTAATTTGACTCGGACGGCTTCCCTCTCTGGCCAAACTCCGGTCATAAAGACATTAAGTAGCAGTGGTAGTTTCACGGCCGACACTTTTGAAACCAACGCTTGGGGCTTTTCGCTAGACGGCACCAATTACCAAGCCGTCTCCCTTTCTCGTCAGATTAATCAAACTATCAAAGAAGCCAATTCATCCACTACTGACCTTACTTTTGGCGTCAAACTCAACAATGAAATCCCAAGCGGTAGTTATAACACTACACTTACCTTCATCGCCACTACCAATCCACTAGAAGCAAACTTCGATACTGCCTTTGACGCCGCCGGCAAAACTCAAGTGAGTTATAACGGGCAAAACTACTATAAAATGCAAGACATGAGTGGATTCATCTGTTCCATGGTCGCAACACCTACCGATGCTACTGCGCTAACAACTCAATCCACCCAGCTTATAGATACCCGCGGCAACTCCGTCTACTGGGTTTCTAAACTCTTAGACGGCAACTGTTGGATGACGCAGAACCTAGACTTTGATATCAACGACACCACCAAACAATATTTAACTAGCGAATACACTGATTTGGTCGCTTCTGGTACATTGCCATATTCTGCGGGCTATACCAAGGACGCAAATGGCAAAATTACTTGGATCCCAGTCCGCAACACTATAGTTTCTACTACTACCGGCGCCTCGTTCTCTTGGCCAAATGACCCAGATACTCCATACACGATTGACCTCGGTGACTGGTATTACAGGAGCGACTACTACAACAATGATGACTGCGGTGATCAAAACTGTAATTATCATACAGGCAATGCAGGCGACCAATTCTCGCAAACCACCGGAGCAAATGGCACTCATAGTCATGTTGGCAACTATTACAACTGGTCTGCTGCAGTTGCGTCGAATAACACCAATGGCTATACTTCTGGCACTCCATCAAACTCCATCTGTCCTAAGGGTTGGAAACTTCCGGCTAATGGTGGTGTAAATGATAATGGTACTTATTCCAACCTTAACAAGCTTTATAATGGAGACATTACAACCGCGTCGGAACTTGGCTCCACCGCTGCGGCTGATAAACTATTACTCGCTTCTCCACTCTACTTTGTCCGGGCTGGCGATGTCTGGTCAGGTGCTCTTCTCAACGCAGGTCGCTTCGGGTATTGTTGGTCTAGTACGGTGATTAATGCTTCCCGCGCTTACGGCCTGAACTTCCGTAGCTCTGGCGTCTGGCCCTCGAGCAACGGCAATCGGGGCGACGGTAACTCTGTCCGTTGCCTCGCTCGCACCGACCTCACTATTGAGGATGCCGTCTATATGCAAGACGTCACCCCCGAAATGCGCCAAAACACCGCCATCGGCACCACTACCACTATCCTAGATAAGCGTGATAATGAAGAGTACACTATTGGTAAGCTAGAAGACGGCAACATCTGGCTCCTAGACAACCTCCGTCTCGGCGGCGATACTGAAATCACCCTCACCCCCGCCGACACCAACATCGCCACGAACTTCACCCTCCCAGCCTCATCCACTGATAAATTTAATGATAATACTGCAGGCTGGACTACTCCAGGTATCAACACTTCACTATCCAATACTATGTCTACCAACGGCGTATACCAAGGCAATATAGGCGTATTCTATAACTATTGCGCCGCCTCGGCTGGTACTATCTGTGCAGCAAATGGACCTAACAATGATAATGCCTCATACGATATCTGCCCAAAGGGATGGAGAATACCCACTAGCGGCGCAAGTGGTGAATATCAAGCCCTCTATACAACATATAGTAGTAACTACACGAACTTCCAAACGGCCTTGCGTACGCCGCTCTCTGGAAACTTCGGCAATGGGTCGGCTTACAATCAGGGTAGCGACGGCTACTTCTGGTCTTCTACTAGGTACGATGGTAACAGTATGTACCGCCTGAACATCGGTGCTTCCAGTGTGGTTCTGCAGTATGGCAATTTGCGTATCAACGGATACTCAGTACGTTGCGTCCTCAAATAATAAGAAAAACAGAGTTTACTAGTAGCTAAAACACTCTAATTATGCTCCATTGAGCAAACCCGAGATAGAAAAAGTGGATTTTAAGGAAATTCGACGCGCGAGACCCCCTTCCGGCGTGAGACGCGCGAATTTCCTGTTAAAAAATCCACCTTTTTCTATCCCGGCGTGCAGCGAAGCGGAGCAGAATTGGAGTGTCTTGGCTGTCAGTATGGCTCGTGCATATCGAGCGTTGTAATAATTACAAGCTGAAAAGTCCAAGCAATGAAAAGGACATTTTGGTTATTGTGTTGTAGATTTTCACCAAGACAAATAAAAGATATATTGTATTTTAGAGGCAGATAATAGAAAAAACTTCCGGGAATTATGAGCCCGGAAGTTTTTTGAAATCCTACTGGCTAGTTATACAGATTCTCCACTTCAATCGACGGCCCCATAGTGGTTGTGATAAACACAGACTTCACATAGGTACCTTTGAGCGATGCAGGCTTCTGTGCTTTGAGTGAGTCAAAGAACGTATTAGCGTTTTCGAGCAACTTATCAGTACCGAAAGATACTTTACCAAGCCCGATGTGTACGATAGATTGCTTGTCAACGCGGTATTCAACCTTACCAGCCTTAGACTCAGATACGGCCTTTGCTACGTCCATAGTAACAGTGCCAGCCTTTGGATTTGGCATGAGCCCCTTAGGACCTAGTAGCCTTGCGAATTTACCGAGCTTCGGCATATAAGCAGGTGTTGAAATGAGCACGTCAAAATCGATGGTGCCTTTCTCAAGTTGCTTCAAGAACTCTTCGTCCTCAGCGATGTCAGCGCCGGCTTCTTTGGCGGCTTTGCAAACATCAAGCGGCGCAAATACGGCTACGCGTACGGTTTTACCATTGCCATTTGGCAGCACTATCGTGGTGCGGATGTTTTGATCGGCCTGACGCGGATCTACACCAAGGCGCACATGTGCCTCTACTGATGCATCAAACTTCACCGGGCTAGTCTTGATTGCGAGATCAAGCGCATCTTTCAAAGCATATACTTTGCCTTTCTCGACCAACTTGTAAGCCTCTTGATATTTCTTACCACGACGCTCAATGCGTGGACGAGTTACCGGCGCGGCACCCTTTGGTTTTTCTCCAACAGCTTCCGCAGCTTTGCGCTCGGCAGCACGCTCCAAGCGCTCCTCTTCTGCCTTTACTTCTTCAATGTGCTTTTTAGACTTCTTGCCAGATTTAGCGTAAGTCTCTTCTTTTGCTTCCACTACCTCAGTAGCTTCGTCGATAATTTCAGTGTTTTTGACCTCGTCTTCGGCCATATTTATCCTTTCTGTGGTGTTAGCGGGCGAACCCTCCCACAATTATTATTAACCTTCTACCGTTACACCCATCGAACGAGCGGTACCGGCAACAACCTTTACTGCGCCTTCTAGATCGACGGCGTTGAGCTGCTCCATCTTCTTCTGCGCGATTTCTTCGAGCTGAGCGCGAGTAATCTTGCCAACCTTGTCAACATTTGGCTTACCGGAGCCTTTCTCGATCTTAATTGCCTCGCGGATGAGATCGTCCACTGGCTGACCTAGGCATGTCCAGTCAAACGTGCGATCTTCAAACACGCGGATGTGGACAATTACATTCTTGCCCATGTATTCTTTGGTTTTCTCGTTAAATGGATTGATAAAATCCATCATATTGAGCCCCCACTGACCCAGTGTCGAACCTACCGGAGGCCCAGCCGTAGCTTTGCCACCAGGGATACGAAGTTTCAAAT